>CAYVPL010000233.1:0-4420 GCA_964453755.1 uncultured Planctomycetales bacterium | reverse complement strand
GTGATGCCGACGCTGGTGAAGCCGAAGCCCTTCTGGGCCTCGCCTTCCGGCGTCTCGACGTGCGCGTATTCGAAGCCGATGTCCTTCTCGAAGTCATTCGAGATTTCGATCAGCGCGGTCTCGATCAGCACCTGCGGCTGGCGCTTGTCGAGCCGGTCGAGCAGAGTCTTGATCTCGGCCCACTTGTTGCGCGTGGCCGACACCAGGATGGCGTTCGTCTCTTCGTGCACGTTGACGATGATGCGCTGCTCGCTGAACAGGCCCGAACGCGCGGTGCCGCTGCCTGCCGCCTCGCGGTTGGCCCGCTCGGCCTCCGCCTCGGCGTCGGCCACGAACTCGGTCAGCGCCTCGTCCAGCTCCTGCGCCGACAGGTACTGCAGCACGTAGACGTGGTAGGAGGACTCCGGGTCCTCGACGCGCGCGTCCAGCTGAGCGACCAAGTCCATCAACTTCTCGATGTTCTCCTCGGTGCCGGTCACGATCAGCGAATTGTCAGGACGGAAGGCGGTGACGACCGTTTCGGGCTCCAGATCGCCGGGCTGGGTGCCGCGCGTGCGGTTGCCGGCCTGAGCCTGCTCGGACAGGTTCTCGACCAGTTCGGTCAGCACCTCGGCCATTTCCTGGGCGTCCTGCTCGCGCAGCGGAATCTTCTTGAAAACCACTTGCACGCTGGGCGGCTTCTTGTCCAGCACCTTGATCATGCGCACGGAGGCGGCGACGAAGGGGCCGTAGCCTTGCACCAGCAGCGCGCGCTCCTGCGCGAGCGGCATGAAGGCCGAGTTGTCGCCGGCCTGCGAGGCCAGCGCGGTGCGGAGGTTGGTGCCCAGATCCTGCGCGTCCGCGAACTGCAGCGGCACGACGGTGTAGAGGTAGGTGCCGGGCTTGTCGGCGAAGTTCTCGACTTCCTCGTGATCCACGAACTGAGCGTTGGCCTTGATCAGCGCGCTGTTCGAAGCCAATTGCTCGGTGATGACGACCACCGCCAGATCCCCGGCGCCCTGCTGCACGCAGACGTAGCCGTGAATCTTCATCATGATCTGGAAGAAGGAATAGAAGTCCGACTTGCGGATGCGCTTCGGCCCGTAGAGCAGCAGGCGCTTGCTGTCGAGCTTCTGGCGGATCGAGCCGGCCGTTTCGTCCAGAGTGAAGTTGAGACCGGTGTTCAACTGGCAGACCTTGATGAACTGGCGCAGGTTGAGACCCTGGTCGTCCAACTCGGCCAAATCCAGGAGCAGGTATTCGCCCTCCTCCTGAAGCACCCCTTCCGGGACGGTGACGTCGTCCAGAGGATCCTCTTGGGCGGCCGCCGAGGCCACCGGGCCCAGGGCGAGCATCAGGACGGCGAAAACGGGGAGGTTACGGTGCATGCGCTCGGTCGGCAGTCTAGTCGCGGGCTGAACCGTCTTAAAGTTGCGACGGCCCGGACTTTCGACGCCCGCCGGCCAAGGCACCTTCCCTGTTCCCGGCTCCGGAAGGCCGGTCGAGACCGGATAGGATCCCGGGGCCAGCACGCGCCGATGGCCCTCTCCGAGTGCCTGCACCCGGCTTCGGTCCTGATCGCCCCCGCGGCGCCGGACAAGTGGGCGCTGATCGAGCGCCTGGCCGATGCCCTGGTCGCCTCCGGCAGCCTGCCCGCAGCGCGCCATGCTGAAGCCGTGAAGGCCTTGTTCGCGCGCGAGAAATGCGTGAGCACGGGCATGGAGCACGGCATCGCCATCCCGCACGCCGCGCTGGACGATTTGCCGGGCATGATGGTGGCGCTCGCGCTGCTCCCGGACGGCACGGACTTCGACTCGCAGGACGGCAAGCCGGCTCAGATCGTGGTGGCCGTGCTGGTGCCGAGGAAGGAGCGTCTGCTGCATCTGCAGGCCTTGGCGGAAGTCGCCCGGCGGCTGGGCAATCCGTCCTTCAAGGAAAAACTGCTGCAGTGCCGCGACGGCCGCGAGGCCGTGGCGCTCTGGGCGCAGCCCGCTTAGGCCTCGTCCGCCGCCCAGCGCGACAGGGCTTCGACGCGCTCCTGCGCGGCCCGCTGCAGATGCTCGCGCGCGCGCCGGTAGGCCGCGAGGTCGCCGCCGAAGGGATCGGCCACTTCCTGTCCGGCAGGATCGAAGAGTTCCGCCGGCACGCCTTGCGCCGCGAGCGCCGCCAAATGGCTGCGGCCCATGCCCAGCACCAGATCCCACTTGGCTCCGGCGGTGGCCTGCTCCAGCGTGCGCGCGCGATGCGTGCGCAAATCGAGCCCGATTTCGCGCGCGGCGGTCACCGAATGCTCGCTGGCGTCGGCGCCGGCCATCGCGAAACTGCCGGCGGATTCGATCACCCAGCCGAGATGCCGCAGTTCCTGCTCGCGCACGCCCCACGCGGCCGCCAACTCCTGCCGCAGAATCGCCGCGGCCAGCGGCGAGCGGCAGATGTTGCCGCTGCAGACCACGAGCACCCGCAAGCCCGGGCGCAATTCCGCGGGGCTGGCTTCGCCGCGCAGCAGATGCGGCAGCGGATCGAAACTGACGATGCGCGAAGGCTGGCCGCTGCCGGCGCGCGCCGCCTCGAAGGCCATCGGCACGCCCTGCTGAGCCAGCCACTGCTCGAGGGCCGCGCCGCCGAGCGGCGCCGCGCCGTGCGGATTGATGCTCGTGAGCAGGAGCGGGCCTCCCGCGGCGCGCGCGACCGCCGCGAAGGCGGGTGAGCGCGGAATGCGCACGCCGACCTGCGGCCAGATCCAGCCGAAAGAAGGCGGCAAATGAATCCAGCGCGCCGGCAGCAGCACCGTCCAGGAGCCCGGCAGGCGGCTGGCCAGCCAGCGCGGCAATCCCGGCGGCAAGGAGGGCGTGAGACGGCGCAGCGCCTCGAGATCGGGCAGATGCAGCGCGGCCGGCTTGTCGAGCGGCGCGCCCTTGAGCGCGGCCAGTTGCCGCGCGGCGGCTTCCGCGCCCGCGGCGCGCACCAGCACCGCGAGACCCGGCACCGTCTCGGTGGGCAAGGCGGCGATGCGGCCCGCCGCCAGCCAAGCCGTGAGGCGCTCGAGGTCCGCGGCGCGGCCCGGATCCAGGCGCGTCAACTCCTGCATGGGCGCACTTTAGCGGCGGCAGGCGGGCAGCCGCGTGAGTATCCTGATTGCCCGATTGGCGCGGCGTTCAGCGCCGCATTCGCGATGCCGCAGGCAGACCGACCCTCCGCGCCGGCCCTCGATCCCGAAACCCTTTCCCGGCTGGCGGGCGGGCTGGTGCACGAGTTGAAGAACCCGCTGAGCACCATCGCCCTGCACTTGGCCCTGCTGGAGGAGGAATGGCGCAAGGAGGACGCGGTGCGCGCCCGGCGCAGCCTGCAGACCCTGGGCCGCCTGCGCACGGAGGTCGGACGGCTGAACGACATTTTGGAGGACTTCCTCCGGTTCGCGCGCACCGACGTGCTGGATCTGGCTCCGACCGACCTCAACCAGTTGGTCGAGCAAGTGGCGCGCTTCGTGCAGCCCGAACTGGAAGCCCAGAAGATCAGCCTGCGCAATTTCGCCGATCTGGATCTGCCCCCGGTGCGGGTGGACGGCCCGCGCCTGCGCCAAGCGCTGCTGAATCTGATCATCAACGCCCGCCAGGCCATGGAAGGCCGCGGCGGCGCCATTTCGCTGATCACGCGGCGCGAGCCGGGCTGGGTGCTGATCGAGGTGCTCGACGACGGGCCGGGCATGAGCGCCGAAGTGCTGGCGCACTGCTTTGACATTTACTATTCCACCAAGCGCAGCGGCTCGGGACTCGGCCTGCCGACGGCGCGCCGCATGCTCGAGGCGCACGGCGGCCGTCTGGAGATCGAAAGCGCGCCCGGCCGCGGCACGCGCGCGCGGCTGCGCCTGCCGCTGACCCCGGAAGATCGCCCGTCCGATGCCTGATCCGCGCCTCCTGGTGGTCGAAGACGATCCGGCCCACGCCGAGGCGCTGCAACTGGCCCTCGCGAACGAGCATTGCACGGTCGAGTTGGCGAGCGGCGTCGGCTCGGCGTTGGATCGCCTGCGCGCGCGCCATTTCGACCTCGTGCTCACCGATCTGAAGCTGGGCGCCGAAAGCGGCATGGACCTGCTGCGCAAAGTGCGCCAAGATCATCCAGCTCTGTCGGTGATCCTCATCACGGGCCACGGCAGCGTCGAGACGGCGGTGGGCGCGATGCGCGAAGGCGCTTCGGACTATCTGACGAAGCCCGTGAATCTCGAGGAATTGCGCGCGCGCGTGAAGCGCGAACTCGAGAACCGGCGCCTGGTCGAGAACGTGCGCGAATTGCGCGCCGCGCTGGATCAGCGCTACGGCCTCGAAGGCTTGGTCGGCGGCTCGGCGGCGATGCACCGCGTCTTCGACCTGGTGCGCCAGGCCGGCCGCACCGAGGCGACGGTCCTGATCCTGGGCGAATCCGGCACCGGCAAGGAGCTGATCGC
>CAYVPL010000232.1:0-4420 GCA_964453755.1 uncultured Planctomycetales bacterium | reverse complement strand
CGTGAGATCTTCCGGAGTCATCACGGGCTTCAACCAGTAAGCAATGCGGCCGCTTGGATTGTCAACCCGCAAGATGGCGATGCCCGCCACTGCGCCCGCCTCGTCCATCGTGACGGTCCCCTCCAGACAGCGCAGGGAGAACGGAGCTTGCGCGGCGCCGGCGAGCACGAAGGTAAGAAGGCTCAGATCCACGGTTCGTAGAGCGGAACGCAGTCTCGGCACCCCGGTTCAGCCCGAATACGGAGTCGAATACGGAGTCGCACACCATAGGACGGTTTTCCGAACCGGTGCCGCGCACGATCGGTTTAGCTTTTCGTACGACGGTGTGCGACTCCGTATATCGCGACACCGTATACCCCGGATACGGGGTTTTCCCCGAGGGCGTAGCCGAAGTGGGCTAGGTCCGGCAAATTGAGGAGGAGGAAGTCGGCGTCGAAGCCGGGGGCCAGGCGGCCTTTGCGGGAGGCCAGGCCGAGGGACGCGGCCGCGCCGGCCGTGACGCCGTGGAAGGCTTCTTCGGCGGTCAGGCCGAGGCGGCGGCGCGCGAAGTGCGCGGCTTCCACGAGGGAAGGTGTGTAACTGCTGCCGGGATTGAAGTCGGTGGCGACGAAGTACGGCACGCCGGCCTTCAACAACTTGCGCGCCGGCGCGTCGGCCTTCTGGCCGAGGAAGTGCGGCACGGTGGGCAGGAAGCCGGCGAAAGTCTTGCCCGACAACGCCAGCGCCTCCAGGCCGGCGTCGGACAAAAATTCCAGGTGATCCACGCTCTCGGCGCCGAGCTCCACCGCCAGCTGCACCGCACCCAGCGCGCTGAACTGATCGGCGTGCACCCGCAGGGCAAAACCCAATTCCTTCGCGCGCTCCAAATAGCGCCGCGCCTGCGCCAGGGTGAAGGCCCCCTCCTCGACGTAGACGTCGGCGGCGCGCGCCAGTTTGGCCTCCTTCACCGCCGGCAGGGCTTCCGCACACAGCAGATCCACGTAGGCGTCCGCGCGGCCCGAGAATTCCTCCGGCACGACGTGCGCGCCGAGAAAGGTGGGCAGCGCCTCCATCCCGGTGGCGGCGGCGGCGGCGCGGATCGCGCGCAGGGACTTCAACTCCTCCTTCAGAGAAAGTCCGTAACCCGACTTCGCCTCACACGTGGTTGTCCCGTGGCGGAGCATCCGCCGGAAATTCTCTTCCACCACCGCCGTGAGTTTGCCCTCGGAGGCGGCGCGCACGGCTCGCACACTGGCCCAGATCCCGCCCCCCGCGGCGGCGATCTCCAGATAACTCTTGCCCTGACATTTCAGGTCGAACTCGCTCGCCCGACCCGCCGTGAAGGCCGGATGGGTGTGCGCATCCACGAACCCGGGCGCCAGCAGCGCCCCGGCAGCGTCCACCTCTTCCTTCGCCTGGTACCGGCGCCGAAGGTCCGCCCGGCTGCCCACGGCCAGGATCTTGCCCCCGCCCACGGCCATCGCATCCGCATCCGCAGCGCAATCCGGCCCGGCCCCCAGCACGCCAGAAGCTCCATAAACCATGACGTCACAAGGACTTAGGCCCGAATGACTCGCTTTCGTACTCATGCCTGCGCCCGGTATGATAGGAGGTCTGCTGGTGCGGCCCCCCGCGCCTCCTCCACCGAATCCGATCGCCGTGCTCGCTCCAAGTTTCTTCGCGGAATCGGCTGCCTCTGCCGAAGTGCCTTTCGATCCTGGTCTGCTCCTCCCGGTCGCCCTTCTGATCGTCGGGGGCATCTTCGGCGGCCTGAAGACCCTGCTCGGCTCGCCGGTCCGGTCCACCCTCCTGGCCACCCTGGAGGACCGCTGGAGCGCCCGCGCCGAACGGGCCCTCGAGCGCCAACCCTGGCTGCCCTCCGCGGCCGGCCTGCTGCGGCTCTTCTGCCTGATCGCCGGCCTGGCCCTGCTCTTCCAGTCGGCCATGGGCATGAGCCTGCAAGGCCGCGTCGCCACCTGGACCGTCTGCGCGCTGGGCTGCGCGTTCGCCCTCGAGGGCCTCCCCTCCCTCATCCACCGCCGCCGCGGCCGGCGCTTCGTGCTGCTCTTCCTGCCGCTGGCGGTGGCCCTGGCGTGGGTGCTGCGCCCGCTCACCTGGGCGCTGGAGCGCCTGCTCAAGAGCCTCGCCGGCGAAGAGGCCGGCCGTCCCGATCAGGAACTCTCCGCGCAGCTCCTCGACGTGGCCGCCGGCCACGAACCGGACTCCGACATCGGCGAGACCGAGCGCCGCATGATCAGCCGCGTGATTGACCTTCCGGATTCGGACGCCGCCGGCGCCATGACGCCGCGCACGCACCTCACGGCCATCCCGGCGGAAGCCACGGTGGCCGAAGCCTTGCAGGCCTCGCTCCACACGGGCCATTCGCGCATTCCGGTGCACGGCCGGGACCTGGACGACATCGTCGGCATCTTCCACGTCAAGGACGTGCTGCGCGCCACCGTGGACCGCGCCAGCCTGGACGCCATGCCCGTGCGCGAGCACATGCGCGAGCCCTACTTCGTGCCCGAAACCATGCCGGTGCTGGCCCTGCTGGAAGAAATGCGCCATCGCCAGAATCACCTCGCCATCGTCGTGGACGAGTACGGCGGCACGGCCGGCGTCGTGTCCATCGAAGACCTCATCGAGGAAATCGTCGGCCCCATCCGCGACGAACACGACCGCGGCGAAGGCGAGGCCAAGATGCAGCGCGTCAGCGACGACGAAATGCTCGCCGACGGCCGCGCCAGCCTCTACGACCTCAACGAGTTCTTCGGCTGCGAACTCCCCGAAGACGAGGACTACGACACCGTCGCCGGCCTGCTCTTCGACCGCATCGGCCACATTCCGCGCAAGGGCGAATCCCTGGCCGTGGACGGCGTGCTGATCGAGGTCCTCGAGGCCGACGACCGCCGCATCCAGAAAGTCCGCATGCGCCGGCGCGCGCCGACCCACGCGGGCGGCGAAGCGGTGTAGGCTGCGCACTTGCCGCGCCTGCGCACGCCCGCGATCGTCCTGCGCCGCTGGCCCTACAGCGAGAACTCCATGACACTGCGCGCGCTGACGCCGGACTTCGGCACCATCGGGCTGATGGCGAAGGGGGTGAACCGGCTCAAGAGCGGCAGCCTCGGCGTCCTGGACACCTGGGCCCTCGTGGACCTCGAATTCGGCGGTCCGGAACAGGCCGAGCTGCACAACCTCTGGCACGCGCGCCTGCTCGACCGCCTCGCCGGCCTGGACCGGGACCCCGAGCGCCTGGCCGCCGCCGCCGTGCTGGCCGAGATCGCCGAGGAAGCCGCCCCCCCTGGCCACCCGGCGCCCGCCATCTTCCTGTGGCTCACCGGCTGCCTGCGCCGCCTCGCCGCGCTGCCCGAAGGCGCCGACCCGACGCCCGAACTCGTGCGCGCGCTGGCCCAAGCCCTGCGCCTGCTCGGCCTGGCGCCGGTGCTCGACGAGCAGACCGGCCCGGGCGCCGACTGGTTCTCGCCGGCGGCCGGCGGACTCACCCGCAGCGCGGTGCGCCCGCGCGAGCAGTCCCGCCGCCCCTCGGCCGCGGCTCTGGCGCTCCTGCGCCGCCTGGCCGCGCAGCCCGATGCGGGCGTGGTCGGCGCGGCCGATGCTGCCGGCGCGCCCGCCGCCGCAACGATCGCGGAATCTCCCGACGAGGCCTCCGGCCCGTGGGACGAGTGCTTTACAATCCTCGGCGATTTCCTGCATTACCACTTGGAGCGGCAGCCGCGCGCTTGGCCGCTTCTGCAGGAGCGGCGCCGGCGCCGTCGCTCTCGCGCCCACTCCGCACGATGACGCCCTTCGCCCGCACTCTCGCGCTCGCGCTCGCCGCGCTGCTGACGCCCGCCTGCTCCTCCTTCGAGGGCACGCCGCGCTCGGTCGCGGACCTGGTCGCGCCGCGCGCCTTGCACGAGCAGGGCCAGCACGACGCCGCCTGGGACATTCTCGACGAGTACGAAGCGGAAGAGTTCGACCTCGGCGCGCAACGGGAATACAACCTGCTGACCGGCGACGTCTGCGACGCGCGCGGCGACTGGAACCGCACCATCCGCTTCTACGAGTCCGCGATGATGCAGCCCGGCCCCGCCAGCGAGGCCATGCGGCTGGAGCAGCGGCTGCTCGAACTCGGCATCGAGCTGCTCGAAGGCAAGCACAAGGTGATGATTTTCTTCACCGACCGCGGCCGCGGCATCGTCACGCTCGAGAACATCGCCTTCGGCGGACAATTCCGCAGCACGCGCGCGGAGGCGCTCGCGCGGCTGGCCGAATACCGCTACTCCAACGGCGAATATCTGGATGCGGCGCAGTTCTACGCCGGACTGCTGGATCCGGATCTGAAGGGCCTGGGCTACGAAGATCAGGCGGCCTACCGGCTCGGCATGTGCTCTTACAACCGCGTCGAGAAGAACAAACTCAACGGCACGGTGATCGTCCA
>CAYVPL010000231.1:0-4436 GCA_964453755.1 uncultured Planctomycetales bacterium | reverse complement strand
CAAGTGGACCGTGCTGTCGGACATCCTCGGCTCCGAGGACCATCACGGCGACATGGACTTCAAGGTCGCGGGCACGCGCAAGGGCATCACCGCCCTGCAGATGGACATCAAGGTCCAGGGCCTGAAGCCGGAAATCATGACGGCCGCGCTGGAACAGGCGCGCACCGGCCGCCTGCACATTCTGGACAAGATGAACGAGGCGCTGCCGACGCACCGCGAGCATCTGTCCGCCTACGCGCCGATCAACAAGTCCATCACGATCCCGCCCGAGAAGATCGGGTTCCTGATCGGACCGAAGGGCGCCAACATCCGCGAGCTGCAGGAGACCTACGGGGTCACCGTCAGCGTCGTGGGCGACGACGGCGTCATCCAGGTGAGCGGCACGCCCTGGGAGAAGGTCGAGGCCTGCATCGAGCGCATCCGCAGCCAGACTCGCGTCATCCAGTCCGGCGAAGCCTTCAAGGCCAAGGTGACTTCGATCAAAGACTTCGGCTGCTTCGTGGATCTGGGCGGCGGCCAGGAGGGGATGTGCCACATCTCCGAACTGGACCTGGGCCGCGTCGAATCCGTGGAGGCCGTTTGTCAGATCGGCGACGAGATCGACGTCGTCGTGGTCGAAGTGGACGAGCGGACCGGCAAGATCCGCGTCAGCCGCCGCGTGGCCTTGCTGCCGGAAGAGCAGCGCGCCGAAGCCATCGCCGGAGCCCGCAAGCCGCCTTCCCGCGGCCGCAGCGGACCGGGCGGGGGCCGCGACCGTGACCGCGGCGACCGCGGTGGACGCGGCGACCGGGGCGGGGATCGGGGCGGCCGCGACGGCGGCTACGACCGTCCGCGCGGCAACTACGGCGGGGGCGAAGGGCACGGCGAGCGCCGGCGCCCGGAGCACGTCGAGTAAAGTCCGATTGCGCCGAAATGGGCAAGCGCCCCGGATCCCCCGCTAGGGGCTCCGGGGCGCTTCCTTTCCTACCCCTTGGGGCTACAGTCCCGCCGCGGAATTGCCGAAACGGGTGTATTGGATTTGAGCGAAAAATTAGGGCAAACCATGCCTTGTTTGGGCCGTTCAATCTGTAGACTGGATTTTCGAGAACCACCCTCATGCGCACTCGCACCCTCACTCACCTCCTGGCCGCAGCCCTCTTCCTGGCTGCGCCCGTGGGCTTGAACGCCCTCTCCGAAAATGCCGTGATCGTCCTGGACGGGGTGATCCAAGACGGGGTGAAACTGGACACGTCGAAGGTGCGGTACGGCGACCACTCGCAGTTCGACTCCAAGCGCGGCGACAAGGTGGGCACGGTGCGCTCGACCGAGGTCTACGAAGCCATTCCGGCCTACAAGACCATCAAGAAGGAAGGCGTGAGCGAAGGCTCCGCCCGCTGGCAGCAACTGATGCGCGAGGCCACCGAGTCCTACAAGAGCGCCCTGAGCACCGTGGCCCGAAATCAAGGCCTGGTGCTGATCGTCGAGGAAGGCGCGATTTCCGGCTATTCGACCAGCGACGTGACCGCGAGCGTCAGTGGCGCCGTCGGCGGCTTGCTATAGTCGCCGCCGCTTGACGGCTTCCGCGCGCGGCCCTTTCCTGGCGGTTCTGGTTCTGCTTGGCGGGACGAGTTGCAGCCTTTGGGAGTCGGGCAAGGATCTGGTCTTCGAGGAGCAGCCGGCAGCCGCGGATCCGACGCCGCTCAAGGCGGTCGCGCCGGGCACCATCCAGGAGCGCTACCCCTTCGTGCGCTTCCTCTCGCACCCGGATCGCACGGTCACCGGCGTCGTCACGGTGCCTTCCGGCGCCGCCGCCAAATTCGTGCCGCGGCTGAAGGAACTCTGCACCATGGACGACGGCGCCGAGCCGCCGCCGGGCTTGCCGGACGAGAAGGGGGTGGTGCCGCCGCCCGGACGCAATCCCAAGCTGTACTTCGAAACGGACGGCGGCGGCGTCTACACCGCGAGCGCCATGCAGAAGCCCTGGGAGGCGACGCAGGCGACGTGGCGCGGACTGGAAGACCTGATCTTCATCACCGGCACCGAGTCCGAGGTGGAGGAAGTGCTGGAGGCGCTGGACCTCTGGTACAACGCCTCGCCGCAGATCGAAATCCGGGCGTTCATCATGGACGTCACGAACAGCGAACTCTTCGAGCGGGGCATCATCCAGGCCGACGGGCAGCCCATCCTCGAGAACGTGGATTCCAACACCTTCATTCGCGGCCTGGGCGGTTCCTTCCCGTCGGCCTCGAACCCTGGCTACGGCGCCGGCAAAGGCCCCGCGGGACTGGGCGGCGTGTTCCGCATCGGCTTCATTGACGCCAACTTCCAACTCGACGCCTATCTGCAGTTCCTGAAGCAGGAGGGCGTGGTGGACCTGGTGGCGCAGCCCAGCGTGGTGACGCGCAACGGCGTGCCGGCCGTTCTGACTTCCACGGAAGAGGTGCCTTACTTGAAGCCGGGGGCCTTCGCGCTGGGCGGCGCGCTGACCTACAGCGTGGAGTACCGGCCGATCGGCGTGACTCTGAACGTGGTGCCCTTCCTGGTCGGGCACGACACTCTGCACTTGGTGATCAGCGCCGACGCCAGCCGCATCGGCCGGGAATTCATCGTCGGGGTGGACAGCAACAACAACACCATCAGCGTGCCCAGCACGTCCAAGCGCTCGGCCACCACGGAAGTGATGGTGCGCAGCGGGCAGCGCGTGGTGATCGGCGGTCTGCGGCTGCGCGAGGTGCGCGAGCAGACGTCGAAAATCCCGATTCTGGGCGACATCCCGATCCTGGGCTGGCTCTTCTCCAACACCTACGAAGAAGAGACCACGACCGACATCTACTTTGTGATCGAGCCGACCGTGAAGCCGGTGCCGACCATCGAGAAGATCGGCGACATCTTCGACCCCTTCGCCCAATAGGCGGTTTCGGCCCCTTCGCGCGGGAAGAAGCGCGGGGCCGGCGCCGTCTAGAATCCTGACATGCGCCGCAGCCTGCGCTCCCCGTCACCGGCCCCCGGGCGGCCGCGCGAGCGGGGCATCGTGCTTCTGCTGACCATGGCGGTGCTCTTCATCGCCATCGCCCTCGTGGCGCAGTTGGCGGTGGGTTCCTCCGTGGCTTTCCTGTCCATGCGCAACCGCGCCGACGTGGTGCGTATGGATTTGGCCTGCCGCTCGGCGTCGGAAGAGGCGCTGAACCTGCTGCGCGACGACGTGGCGGGCGCGGAAGGCGCCAGCCCGATGGGCGCGGCCCTGGGCGCCGGGATGGGCATGCCCGGGGAGGGCGAGGGAGCGCCCGGCGCGGCCGGCGGCGAAGATCCGGCGGCCGGCGAGGAAGGGGACGACGGCGCGAACTCCGATTCCTTCGAAGACACGTGGGCCAAGCCCATGCGGATCATGATGGGCGATCTGGAGATCGTCTCCTTCGTCCAGGACGAGAACGCGAAGTACAACCTGCACCTGCTCATGGTCGAGGATCCAGATCGCAAGCAGCTCGAGTTCGACCGCGCGGTGCGGATTCTCGACCGCCTGCGCGACGGGATGGACGGGGACCTGGACGAATTCGAAGCGCGCCTCGTGGTCGAGGACATCGTGGACTGGATGGATTCCTCGCGCCAGTCGGACGAGTTGCCCGTCGCGCCGCGGCATTCCCTGGGCGAGCGTCAGGACGCGGAGTTCGCGCTGATGAATTCCCTGGAGGAGCTGATGCTGCTCGAGCACGTCAGTCCGGCGCTCTATTACGACGAGGTGCGCGACGACGAGATCGCGCCGGGCCTCGAATCGGTGTTCACCATCTGGACGACGATTGACTTTGCCGCGCCGGACACGGGCACGACCGCGGACGCCGCAGCGGCCGAAGGCGCCGGGTCGGGAGCGGGGGCTGGCGCGGGAGCCGCGGGAGCCGGCGGCGCTCCCACCCTTCCCACGGGCGAGGAGGACGAGGAAATGCGCGGCGAGGGCGGCCTGGAAGGAGCCCTGGCCGGTGATCCGCCGATCGGCACCAAGATCAATCTGAACACCGCGCCGCGCGCCGTCATCGAGGGCTTGCTGCCGGAGTTCAAGCTGCCGCGCCGGCAGACCAGCGAACTGCTGCGCTGGCGCAACGAGGTGGACGAGGAGGAGATGGAGAGCCGCGAGACCGAAGAGGTCGATCCCGACGATCAGAATCTGCGCGACGCCCTCTTCGGCGAAGACGAGGCCGATCCCAAGCAGTACTTCAAGTCCCTGGAGGATCTGCGCAAGGTCCCGGGCTTCGAAGAAGGCGATCTGCCGGCCGAGGTCGAGGCAGAGTTGATGGACCTCGTGGGCGTCCAATCTGACATTTTCAGCGTCTATCTCTACGCCCGGGTCAAGCAGGACATGGACTGGAAGCCCGAGCGCCACTACCAGGAAATGCCCGGCACAGTGCTCCGACTGCGCGCCGTGGTCTGGCGCCGGAACACCCAGGCCGGGCCGGTTCTGCTCTTCC
>CAYVPL010000230.1:0-4475 GCA_964453755.1 uncultured Planctomycetales bacterium | reverse complement strand
GATCGCTCCGGACACGACGTGTAAAGTCGGGGCGGCGACCGGGCGCAGTTGGCGCTCCTCCCAGGGATAGATGCCGCCGTAGTTGCCTTCCAGGTCCGCGCTGCCGTACCAGAGCGCGCGCGCCGCCACCCGGGCTTTGCCCGCGGCGCCGCTGAAAGTCGCGGCGGGCGCGAAGCGCAGGCGCTCGCCTGCCGCAGCGATCGGCGCGTCCTGGCCGAAGATGCGCAGCATGGAGGAGCGGCCAAACCGCCCGGGGCCGTCGCGATGCAGCACCTGCTGCCAGGATCCGCTCTGCGGGTGCGTGACGTGATCGGCGAAGGCGAAGGGGGCTGCGAGCTCCCAGCGGTCGTCGGTGTCGCACTGGCTGCTCCAGGCGTAGGACAGGAGGCGGGCCGGTCCGGGCAGATCGAGGGCCGGCACCTCGCGCGCATCGGCCAGCACCAGGCCGCCGCGCAGCCGCAGCGGCGGCACCAGTTCCGGCGGCATTGGCTCGGTGGCGATGCGCATGCCGAACACCACGCCTTCCTTGGTCGGATGAATGAAACTGAAGCGCAGGTGCTGGTCGTAGGGAATCGGCAGGCGGAAGTGGAAGCTGCCGTCTGCGTCGAGCCCGTGCAGATACTGCTCATAGGGATTGAAGCCGAGGCCGCTGCCGACCAGGTCCCCCAGCGGCATTTCCAGCATCAGGCGGGCCGGCGTGCCGAGTTCGGGAGTGCCGGTCTCGATGCGCAAAGTCAAAGCGCGGATCTCACGCTCGAGATCCGCCGGATTCGTCACCTTCGGCAGCCCGATCTCGATCCAGCGGATGATGCCGCTGCCGCGCACCGGGAAGAAGAAACTGCCGTCCTGGTGCGGCGTAGCGGGGTCCACCTTGGCGCGCTTGTAGACGCGCGCCGAGGAGACGCTGGGCCATTCGGAGGTCTGCGGATTGATGCCGTCGGCGATCACGCGCGCCACGCGCTGCAGGTCGCTGGCACTGGCGGCGAGCATCGCGGCGGTGCTGCTCGGCACGCTCACGCCCGCGCCCAGGCGGCGCACGTCAGCTTGCAGGCGCACCGGACCGGCGGCGGCGCCCGGCTGCCACACGATGCGCGCCTCGCGCTGGAAGGGCAGCGGCACCACCGAATACCAGCCGCTGCCGAGCGGACCCGCGAGCGGCGCGGGCGGCAGTGCGCCGGCTTCATCGCGCAGACCGAACGCGGTCAACTCCCAACTCAGCGCGGGCTCGGTCGCGCCGTCGGCGAAGACCAGCAGCGTGCCGTCGGCGCGCGAACTCCAAATGCGGCCGATGACGCCCGGGCCGCGCACGTGCGCGAGTTCGACTGCGGCTCCGTCCGACGCCGCTTCGAGCGCGTCGAGGCCCTCGCCCGGCCGCGGCGCTTCGCACATCCAGCGCAGGTCGATGAGGCCGTCCACCAGGGCCGCGTACTCCAACTGCGCCGGCGCCTGCGGCTCCTGGGCCGCGAGGGTCCAAGGCTGCAGCAGAGCCAGAATCAAGATTTCGCTCGGCATGCGCAGAAGTCTACGGCCGGAGGGATGCCGGCCGGAGCGAAATTCGGAAGCCCGCCGCTAGCGAGCCGCGCGGGCGCGGACCGCCTTGCGCGACACTTTGACCGCGGCAGCCCGCTTGGGCTTGCGGCCCGGCTTCTTCATGCCTTCCTTGAGGCCGACCTTGCGCAAGCCGGCCTTGATCTCGGCCTCGCTGCACTTGCTGAGGAGCAGCACCCGCGCCCGCACCCCGGCGCGCGGCTCCGTCAAGCCCTTCTCCCACAGATAAACCGTGTTGAGGCCGACGCCCACCATGCGGG
The DNA here is from genome assembly GCA_964453755.1 of uncultured Planctomycetales bacterium. Classification (GTDB taxonomy): domain Bacteria; phylum Planctomycetota; class UBA1135; order UBA1135; family UBA1135; genus JAQBVK01. Next base: position 2,667 of record CAYVPL010000230.1, on the reverse strand, counting down.
CGAGCGCGGTTTGCGACAGTTGATGGCGCTTGCGCAGTTGCTTCACCACGGAGGGCGACCAGCGGCCGCCCGCGGAGTTGCTGCGGGCCTTGACGGCGGAAGACTTCATGCGTCGGATTTGCGGAATGATGAAGGGGATCCCCGAAGTCGGGGCGGGACAGTCTAATGATGCCGCGCCTCAGCGGGGCTTCACCACCAACAGGCTCGAACGCTCCGGCGACAAGTACTTCGCCGCCAGCGCGCTCAATTCTTCCCGGTTCAGAGTCTCGTAGAAGGCCAGCACGGTGCGCGGATTCTGCAGGGATTCCGGATCCGATTGCGCCTGTCCGAGCTCGCGCAGCCAATATTCGTTGGTGCGGCGCTGGTCGCGCACTTGGTTCAGCACCGGACCGCGCAAGCGCGCGATTTCTTCCTCGGTGACGCCTTGCGCCGCGAGTTGCGCCGCGACCTCGCGGCAGGCTGCCACCAGCGGCGCGACCTTCTCCGGATCGGCGCTCGCGTTCATCATGAGCAAGCCGAATCCGGGGAAGACGCGCGAGAGGTCCGCGACGGCGCCGGGCGAGTAGGCGGCGCCCAGACGCTCGCGCACCTCGACGCGCAGGCGGTCATCCGCCACCATGCCGAGGAATGCGAGCTTCCGGCGCTGCGCCGGGTCGAAGCCGTCGGTCAGCGGGAAGAACAGGAAGACTTGCGCGCGCGTGTCCGAGGAATCGATCTCCCGCTCCATGGTCAGACCAAGCGGCAGCTCCGACGTCTGCCGGCGCTCGGGATGAGCGCGCGGAGCGCGGCGCGGCGGCAGCGCGCCCACGGTGCGGGCGGCGGCGGCGATCACCGCCTCCTCGTCCGCGTCGCCGATCACCGTCAGCTCGATCGGGCCGTCTTGATACTGCGCCTCGATCAGCGGCCGCGCGGCGGCCATCGTCGCCTGCGCCATCTCGGCGATCGGCGGCAGAGCCGACAAATTGTCAAAGACGCTGAGGCGAGGATTGCCGGCGAAGTAGGCCGGCAAGAATTCCGCGAGCAGCGGCCCGAGATGGTTGGTGCGCAGGAACTGCTCGATCAGCGGCAGCTGCTTGAGGAAAGGCTGGAGGCCGTCCTCGCGCCAGCCCGGATGACGGATGCGCGCCGCCAGCAGCTCGAACTGCAGCAGCAGATCCTCGGCGGTGCAGTCGCCGGCGAAGGAGAAGTGGTCGGCGTCGAGGCCGGCGGTCCAGCCGACTTGGCGCCCGGCCAGGATGCGCCGCAACTCCTCCTCCGAGTGGGCCTCGAGGCCCGCGCCGTCCAGCCCGTTGGCGGCCACGCCCACGAGCACCAGGTCCGCGTCCTCGAAGGCCAGCAGGCCTTCGCCGACCCGCGCCTGCAGCAGAATCTGACGCTCCTTGAAGTCGGTGCGCTTGAAGTTCAACTGCACCCCGTTCTCGAAGCGCACGACGCGGCACTCGAGATCCTCGATCCACTCGCTGTGCGCGACGGCGCCGGCCGCCGCCGGATCCGAGGGATAGGCGAAGGGCGCCTGCGCCAGGTCGGCGGGGCGCTCCGGCTTGGCCTTCCGCGACTGCTCGAGCAAGGCCTCCAGCCGCGCCGGCGCCTTGGCGCCCAGGTCGGTCGGGCCGATCGCGGCCAGCGCGTCCTGGCTCTCGCGCCGCCACAGCCCGCGCAGCGCCTGCAGGCATTCCTGCGGCGTGGCTTGCTCCAGCGGACCGCGCAGCAGATCCCGATCGGCGGCGGCGGTGGTCGGCACGATCCCCTCTTCGACGCTGCGCAAGATCGCTTCGCGCAGTCCTGCGCTCGGCGCCGTGGGCTCGCGCTCCACCGCTTCGTCGAGGGCGCGCAGATAGTTGGCGCGCACTTCCGCCAGCTCCGCATCCTGGAAGCCGAAGTTGAGCGCGGCGCGCAATTCGAGGTGGGCGGCCAGGAAGGCTTCCTCCCATTTCTCCGGGGCGGCGACCACCGTCAACTCCGCACCTTCCCACACGCGCAGGCCGTCGAGGCGCGCCGTGCCGGCGTAGAGATACGGCGTGCCTTCGGCCTTGGCCTTCTCGTTGAAGCGCAGATTCACCATCGCCAGGGCCAGATCCTCGATGGCCTCGCGGCGCCGCTCCTCGGCGCGATCCGGCCGCTGCGCGTAGGGCCGCAGCGCGTTGAGCGTGACCTGCATCTGCGGCAGATCGGCCTCGTGCACGGCGAAGAAGAATTCCGCGTCGCCGGCGGCGCCGGGCGGCGGCTCGACCGCCACGCCCGCCGCCGGCACCTTCATGCCGGCGAAGACCTCGCGCGCCAGGGCTTCGGGATTCAGGTCGCGCAGATCGCCGACGATCACGAGCGTCATGTTCTCGGGCCGGTACCAGCGCTCGTAGAAAGCGCGCACCTTGGCGGCGTCGAAGGCGTCGCGATCCTCGCGCACGCCGATCGGCAGCCGCGCCGGGATCTGCGAGCCGGCGTAGAGCTTCGCAGTGGAAGCGACGAAGGCGCGGAAGCCGGCGGAATCCCGCTCGCGCTCCTCGCCGTCGATCACGCCCTTCTCCGCCTGCACTTCCGCCTCGTCCAGATCGAGGCCGTCGGCGAAGTCGCGCAACACCTGCAAGCCTTCGCGCAGGCTCTTGGGATCCCGGTTGGGCAAATCCAGCTTGTAGACGGTCTCGGTGAAGCCGGTGTGCGCGTTGGTGT
>CAYVPL010000229.1:0-4479 GCA_964453755.1 uncultured Planctomycetales bacterium | reverse complement strand
ACTCCCGCCCCGATCCCCGCCCAGGATCCCAAGGCCTTCGCCGCTGGTCTGACAAAAGTGCGCACGCAGATGGAGCGGCGCCAATGGGACAAAGCCTACGACGCGCTCGGCGCGCTCCTGGCGGCGAACGAAGGCGCCGCCCACGCGCACGTCGAAGCGGACTCCATCCGCGAAGACATGAAGCGCATCGTCTTCTGGCGCGGCCGCGCCGAGCCGGAGCCCGCCAGCCTCGTGGCCGGCGAACTGAAGAAGTACAAAGACGGCAAGCTCGAAGTGATCTATCAAGGCCGCGACTTGCGCGATTGGGACGTGCGCGACAACTACTACGCCTTTCCGGCGCGCTTCGACGGCCCCTACTCCGTGGCAATCAAGCTCCGCAACCATCCGAGCCAGAATCCGGTGACGATGGTCCTCGGCGCGACCGAAGACCCCTACGTGCGCGTCAGTTGCGGCCTGCAATTGAAAGATCGCAACGACGGCTACTACCCCGCGGCCGTGGACCTCATGAGTTCAGGCCGCGTGGTCGAAACTCTGGACGACAACGACGAGCACCAACTCGGCTCCTCGATGGCCGTCGAACTCAAGCTCGACGTGACCTCGAACAAGATCACCCTCGCGCACACCGGCAAGAAGGTGCTCGACGCCAAGCGGCCCAAGATGGAGTACGGCGTGTTCGCCTTCTTCGGCGTGCCGCCCGACGAAATCGCCGGCGCGGAAATCCGCATCGCCGGCGAGGTGCAACCCTCGTGGATGCAGAACAAAATGGATGCCGCGCTGGCGAGCGAGCGCGAGAAGTTCGACGCCAGTTACCAGGAGGCCGCGCACCTGCCGGCATGGCTGCTGGCGGGTCCCGCCGCCGCGTCCGCGGTCGAAGCGCCTGCCGCAGGGCTGAAGCCCACGGCCAGCGCATCGCCCGATTCGCCCGCGCTGCGCCCCTATCCCGGCTCCAACCTCAAGGGAGCCGAGCGCGACGCCTACCGCGCAGCCGTCGAGCGCCTGCAGGAGCTCGAACAAGAATCCGGCGTCGCCGGCCAATTTGCGCATCTCGACGAACTCGAGGCGCAGACAGCTCTGCCCCCAGTGCTGCTCGCCTTCCTGCGCCTGCGCGTGGCCGAGGATGCGGGTCAGCCGGCGGAAGCTCTGCGTCACGCGGAGGCCGTCCTGGCCCTGGACGCCGCGCACCTCGTCACGCGCCGCGCCCAGGCGCGCGCGCTCGCGCATCTCGGCCGCCATCCCGAGGCGCAGAAGATCTGGGACGCCGCCGCCGCCGACTTCCCCGGCGACGAGGAACTGGTGGACGAATACGTCTGGTACCTGCTCGACCGCAACCAGATCCCGCGCGCCAGCGACGTCGTGCAAGCCGCTTCCGCCGCCAACCCGGCGCTCCGCAGCTCCATGGACTTCCTGCGCAAGCGCTTGGCGATGGCCGAGAAGGGGCCCGCCTTCGCCAAGACCTTCGAATACGTCAGCGACCACTACGTGGTGCGCTCGGACATCTCCAAGGAGATCTGCTACGAGGCCGGCCAACTCCTCGAAAAGGCCTACACCTCCTACTCCGTGCACCTGCGCAAGGTGGAAGGCTTGGAGCGCAGCCGCTTCCGCGTCTACATCTTCTCCGGCGAGGCCTCCTACCACCGCTACACGGACGAGGCCTTCGGCGGCCGCATGGAAAGCACCGCCGGCGTCTACAGCCCGCTGGTGAAGCAGCTGCTGATCTGGAACCTGCCCGACGCCGCCGACCGCCTGCGCACGACGGTGCACGAGGGATTCCACCAGTACCTCGACGCGGTCACGCGCACCGCGCCGGTCTGGTTCAACGAGGGCCTCGCCGAGTACTACGAATTGGCCGAGACCAAGGACGGCAAGTTTCAAACCGGGCAAATCAACCGCGATCACCTGGACCTCCTGAAGGAAGAAGGGGTCGTCCCGCTCCTCGACTTCGTGCGCTACGACAACGCCGCCTTCCGCGCCGAAGGGCAGGTTTCGCGCAACTACGCCCAGGGCTGGGGCTTCGTCCACTTCCTGCGCCACAGCAGCCGCGAGAATCTGGCGCTCTTCAACGCCCTGCTCGGCAGCCTCTGCGAAGGCGCCAGCTCGGGCATGGCCCTGCGGCAAGCCTTCGAGGGCACCAGCTTCGCCGATCTCGACGCCGCATTCCTCGCCCATCTGGAGTCGCTGCGGGCAAAATGAGGGGCGTGGCCCTCGCCCTGCACCGTTCCGACCTACTTCCCGATCCCGTCGCGCAGCTTGCCCGCTGGTTGCGCGCCGCCACCGACAGCCGCAATCCCGAGCCCACCGGCATGACGCTGGCCACCGTGGACCCGGAGGGGCGGCCGGCGACGCGCGTCGTGCTGCTGAAGGACCTCGCGCCGGAGGGCTTGGTGTTCTTCACCAACTACGGCAGCGAGAAGGCGCGGCATCTCGACCACAACCCGTGGTGCGCGATCAACTTCTTCTGGCCCGAGACCGACCGCCAGGCCGGCTTCCGCGGTCGCGCTGCGAAGACCACGCGCGAGGAGAGCGAGGCTTACTTCGCCACGCGGCCGCGCGATCACCAGATCGGCGCTTGGACCAGCGAGCAGAGTCGTCCTGTCGCCGACCGTCACGCGCTGGAAGCGCGTCAAGTGGCTGTGGAGTCCCGCTTTTCCGGCTCTTCTATTCCTTGTCCGCCGCACTGGGGAGGCTTTCGCATCGCGCCGTACGAGGCTTGGTTCTGGCAGCGGCGGCCCGGTCGCTTGCACGATCGGTTCCGCTACACCATGCTTCCCGATCGCACCTGGCGCATCGAGCGCCTCAACCCATGAACATCCCCGCAGACACCCGCCTTTACGATCTTGCTCCGTCGCCGAATTGCATGAAAGCGCGAATCGGCCTGAACCTCAAGTCCGTTCCATACAAAAAGATCGCCGTGGATCCGATGGATCGCGCCACGGTTGTCAAAGCTTCCGGCCAGCCGCTGACTCCGGCCATGCTCGCCGACGATCAAGTCGTCTTCGACTCGCATGCCATCCTGCGCTGGCTCGACGGCAACCTGAAGAAGGGCCCGCGCCTCTTCTCGGCCGACTACCAGACGATGAAGCAGATCGAGGAGTGGGAGAGTTTCGCCCGCAGCGGTCTGCTCCGCAGCGTGCGTCCGATGTTCGGCATGGCCTTTGGCCGCATCAAAGTGACGGATGAGGCGGTCGCCGCCGCCAACGCCGCCTTCGCCGAGGACTCCGCGCGCGTGGAAGAGGCGCTCAGCAAGGGTCCGTGGCTGGTCGGCGGCCAACTCACCGCTGCCGACGTGATGGTGGCGCCGAGTCTGTTTTATGCCACGCAGCCGGAACAGGAGGTCGTGCGCAATCTGCCCTTCTGGACCGTGTTCCAGCGCTTCGACCTGGGTCCGAACCGCGAGCGCACCCGCGATTGGGTGGCGCGCGTGATGGCATGGGATTGCTGGATCAATCCTGCCGCCTCCGTCCCGGCCTCCTCCAAGAAGTCTCCCGCGCGGTCCGCGAAGGCCAAGTCCGCGCCGGCGAAGAAGGCTGCCGCGAAGCCGGCCAAGCAGCCGGCCAAGAAGGCGGCGAAGTCGAAGCCTGCGAAAGCGAAGCCGGCGAAGAAGGCCGCTTCCTCCAAGCCCGCCACCAATTCCAAGAAGTCCAAGCGCGGCAAGAAGTAGGGCCGATCACGCCGATCAGCGCCCGACGGCGCCGGAGCACCCGCTCCGGCGCCATTTTTCTTTCCCTATGAGCGCGACAATCCCATCCGATCCGCCGCGCGGCAGCCGAGCAGCATCAGCGCCGCGTATTCCACCGCCACCGCCGTCCATCCCGCAGCCGTCAACTCCACCGCGCCCAGCGCGCGCGCGCCCAGGTAGGCCAGCGGACCGCCCAGCGCGCCGAGCAGCAGCGTCAGCCGCGGCCGCGGCGCGAGCCAGCGCGCCAGCAAGGGCACGCACGGCGCGAAGGCCAGCCACAGGGCCGCCATCCAGCAAGGCAGAGCGCCCATGTGACAATCTGCCGCAGGAAAGCGCAGCCAGCCCAGCGCCGCCAGCGCGCAGTCTGCCGCGGCGCCGAGCGCCGCGAATCCCACCAGGAAGGCCGCGCGGCGCGCGCGCAGCGGTCTCGGCGCCAGCGCCATCGTCAGGACCGTCAGCGCGCCGAGCGCCCCCGGCCAGCTCAGCCCGCGCGCGCCGCCCGCGATGCAGGCGAACCACGCCGCCTGATAGGTCAGCACGATCAGCCACGCCGGGGCCGGAGTGCTCACGCGCTGAGGGTCAAAGGCGCATCGCCGCGCCAGCCCGGCCGGGCGAAGATCAGATGCGCGGCGCCGATGTGGCGCTCGAGGAATCCGCCGGCGCAGTAGCAGAAGTAAAAGTTCCACAGGCGGCGGAACTCGCGGTCGAAGCCGAGCGCGTCGAGTTCAGACTCGGCGGCCTGGAAGGCGCGGCGCCAGGCCAGCAGCGTCGGCGGATAGTGCGCGGTGATGTCCTCCAACTGC
>CAYVPL010000228.1:0-4483 GCA_964453755.1 uncultured Planctomycetales bacterium | reverse complement strand
CGTGCTGAAGGTCAAGCACATCATCGTCTGCGGACACCACGGCTGCGGCGGGGTGCAGGCCGCCCTGCAGAACCTCCGCCTCGGCTTGATTGACGAGTGGCTGAGCAACGTGCAGGACGTGCAGAGCAAGCACGAGCGGCTGGTCGCGGCGGCCGGCGCCGAGGATCGCCAGTGGGACCGGCTGTGCGAATTGAACGTCATCGAGCAGGTCCGCCACGTGTGCATGACGACGATCGTGCGCAGCGCCTGGACGCGCGGCCAGGAACTCTCCGTGCACGGTCTGGTCTACAGCCTGCAGGACGGCATCTTGCGCGACCTCGAAGTTTGGATCGAGCGCGAGGATCAGATCCGCGCCGCCTGCAGCAAGGCGCTGGCCAGGTACGGAAGTTAGACGGGCGCCGCGGCGCGCTCGGCTTCGAGCTGGGCGATGCGGGCGCCGGTCCGCCAGCCGTTCCAGCCGTGCAGCGGGCCCATGAGGAAGAAAACCATCCCGCTCCACATCGGCTGCGCCGGCAGCAGGGTCGCGAGGGTCAGCGATGCGAGGCCCAGGGCCAAAGTCAGGCGCAGGCCGAGCAAGGTGGACTGCGTGAGCATGCGCTCGGCGGGATCCAGTTGGATGGCGTCGCGCAGGCGCCAGGCCCGTCCGTACATCAGGCAGAGCGTCAGGAAAATGCCCGAGAATCCCGCAGCGTAGATCTGCATGACGTGCGCGCTGTTCTCCGACCATGCGACCTGGCCATGCCCCGTCAGCGGCGCCGTCACCAGCACCTGAGCCAGGAATTTGAGCGGATAGACGTAGAACACCACGAAGAAGAGCAGCAGGCCGTTCAGCGCCACGGTCAGCGCGTCCTCGAAGCCATATCGCCGATGGAAGCGGCTGTGCAGATGCCAGACCCACATCAGGAACGCGAAGCACAGGGCGAAGGCCGGGAACTGCCAGAACAGGAGGACCAGCTGATCGGAGGTCGTGGGCACCTGCAGGCTGACGACCAGCAAGGTCAGGGCGATGGCGAACACGGCATCCGACAGTCCCTCGAGCCGCGAGACGGCACCGCCGCGCCAGCGGAAGTGCGTTTCGCCGCGCAGGCGCAGGGGGAGGAGGTCGGAGAGGCTCAAGCGCGTGCAAGGTAGCGCGCCAACGCTGGCAGGATCTCGCCCGTATGGGGGATTGCCATGATGCAACGCTTCACAACCCTGCTTTCGGTCCTGGCGCTTGCCGCCAGCCCCGCATTGGCCCAGGGCGGCTTCCTGGGCGTGAGCCTCGAACCCGCGCCGGAGGGAAGCTCCGGAGCGCGCATCGCCGAAATCCAAGAGCGCTCGGCAGCCTCGATCATGGGCTTGCAGGCCGGCGATCTGGTCACCGCCCTGGATGGCATCGCCGTCGCCGATCCGGCGGCCCTGGCGGCCCTGATCCGTATGCGCCTGCCCGGCGAGATCGTCGAGTTGGACGTCCAGCGCGGCGGCGCGGCGCAGAAGGTGCTCGGTGTGCTCGCCCGCCGGCCGGAGCTGTCCGTGCGGCGCACGCCGTCCGGCGGCCAGCCGGAGGCTCTGCCGATGCCGGGCCTCCAATTCCCGGAATTGCAATTCCAGTTTCCGGAGTTCCCTTTGCAGCACGAGCAGATGCTGCAGCAGTTCCACGAGCGCATGAAGCAGTTCGATCTGCGCGGACTGCCGGGCGGCGAAGGCTTCAGCTTCCGCTTCGACGGCGAGCCGGGCGGCATCTGGCTCCAGCCGGGCACGCGCTTGCAGGCCGGTGAGGGCACGCGCATTCAGTTGCGCTATCCCGAGAGCACCAGCCCGGAAGAGCGCGAGCGCCTGCGCCAGGAGGCCATCGCGAAGTACGGCGAGCAGGTGGAAGTGGAGTTCTCCGGAATCGGCAACTCCATCACCATCCAGCGCCACAGCAGCGGCGCCCGCGCCGGGGAGACTCCCGCCGAACCCGCGCCGGCTCCCGCGCCCGACGGGAATCGGGAGTTTTAAACCGGACGCGTCGCCGGTCTCGGGGTAATCTTCCGCGCCGTGCCGGAACGCGCCGCAGAATGGGGCGGACTGCCTGCTACACTGGCATCCGCCCCATCCACCCGTTCCCAGCACCATCCCCATGTCTTGCGACCGCCTTCGCTTTCTCATTCCCGCGCTGCTGCTTGGCGGCGTGACCGCCGCCGCCCTCTCGAGCCGCGCTGAAGCGGTTCCGGCCGGCGCCCTGCTGGGCAGCACGCCGGACCTCATCGTCGGCGACATCTTCGACTACGCCAAGTACGGAACGTCCGGCGGCCTCTCGGCCTACGCCTTCGGCACGACCTCGTGCAACATCGGCAACGCCGAGTTGACCTGGAATGCTAACACCAACAATCACCCCGTCATCAGCGGCACGGTGTACCGGCTCAAGGACGGCGTGCTCGAGCAGATCGGCATCAACTGGCTGAAGCACGGCTTCTCCACGCTGAACCAGAATCTCTGCGGCACCTGCCAGCCGACCAACGGCACGCGGCTGGGCGTCGGCTGCTCCGACCCGTACACCGCCTCCCTCAACGGCATGCAGTCCAACCTCGGACCGCGCACGGACGTGAACGCCTTCAACGGCTTCTTCCCGTATCCGCCCACCAAGAGTTCGGCCGGCGGCGTGTTGGGCGGCCGCACGCAACTCCCGAACGGCGACATTGATCCGGCGGTGAACGGCGCCGCGCGCTACTTCGTCGAGGCGCACTACATTCACCCCGAAGACAGCGCCCTGCTCGGCAACGGCGACAACAACGTCTCCTACCGCGAGATCGACTTCCTGAACGGCAGCGCTCCCTGGAGCGTCAGTTTCGTCGGCTCGACCGTGCGCATGACCTCGATGGTGGAGGGCTGGAAGGCCATCGACCCGAGCGTGCAACTGACGGAGATCAGCTTCCCGAACGACGGTTCGATGTTCCTGGCCTGCAAGGTCACCCAGTTGTCGGCCAACGAGTGGAAGTACGTCTACGTGCTCTACAACCGCGACAGCGATCGCGGCGCCCGTGCCTTCGGCATCCCGATGGCCCTCAACGCCAACGTGGCGAATCGCACCTTCCGCGACATTGCCTATCACAGCGGCGAGACCGTGCTCGGCACGGACTGGACGGCGGTGGACGGACCGGTGCTGAACCTGCCGCGCGCGATCGGTTGGGTCACGGGATCCTTCCAGCAGGATCCGGACAACAACGGCCTGCGTTGGGCGACCTCCTGCACCATGACCTTCACCACGGACCGGCCGCCGGTGCCGGGGCAGGCGGCGGTGCAGGCCTTCAAGTCGGGCACGCCGTCCTACAAACTCGTCAACACGACGGTTCCGCAGTAAGGATCGCGGTCGTTCGCTTCACCCCTCAGCATGCGCATTCTGAAACCCGTCCTTCTTCTGGCCTCCGCCGGGGCGCTCAGCGCCCTGGCGGGAGCGGCGCCGCCCTTCAGTTCCGGCCCGCCGACCGGCATGGCCTCGAACCGGCCCTACTACAACAACTGCACCGTCTGCCACAGCACGACGGCCGTCAACGCGGGCACCGGATCCGTGGCGCTGAGCGGTGTGCCGGAGGTTTACACGCCTGGCGCGACGTACACCCTCACCGTCACCAACACCGAGTTCTCGGCGCGGCGCTGGGGCTTTGAACTGATCGCGCTGCGCGCCAACGGCAGCATGGGCGGCGTTTTCACCGTGACCGACGCCGTGAACACGCAAATCGTGTCCTCGGCCGGCCTCGATTACGTCATGCACACGACCACCGGCAGCCACGCAGGAATGTCGGGGCCTCGTTCCTGGTCCGTGGACTGGACCGCGCCGGCGGCGGCCGACGGCGACATCGCCTTCACCGTGTCGGGCAACAACTCGAACAACAACTCGACGCCCGGCGGCGACAAGATCTACAACAACGCGATCATGTCCGCGGCGCCGGACGGCTCGATTGCCGACGGCCTGCTCATCGCGCAGCCCGATCTCACCAATCCGAAGCGCGGCAAGACCTGGACCATCAACGCGCGCGTGCGCAACACCCTGAACGCGCCCACCACCCTCAACGTGGTGTCGCGCATTCGACTGCCGAACGGCAGTTACTATCCGCCCACCGGCTGGTTCGGCGGCCCGACCTCGCTCGCCCTGGCCGCGGATGCTTCGGGCTTCGTGCGCTTCAACCACCCGGTGCCGCAGCAGGCTCCGCTGGTGACCGCCACCTACGAGATGTATCTGCGGAATGCCGCCGGCGGCGTGGTCTACCAAGACAGCTTTGCCTTCACGGTCGCCCCTTGAAGGCGGCGCGGGCGGCGGGGGCGGCGCGCTGCCGCCCTTGCCGCTCCTGGACGGAGGCGGCGGCCCTGCGCCAGCGGGCAAGCCGGAGCGCCGCAAACCGGCAAGCCGAATGGGAAGGCGCCGCGCGCTCGTGCTCGTGGCGGTGCACTTGCTCATCGCGGTACACGTGGCCTGGTGGTGGATCCGGCGCGAAGCCCTCGGACCGGACGAGCCGAGCGAAGC
>CAYVPL010000227.1:0-4490 GCA_964453755.1 uncultured Planctomycetales bacterium | reverse complement strand
CACGGCTGCATGAACGTGCGCCAGCCGGGCTCGATCGCCAGCCGCCGCATCGGCAAGCTGCCGCCCGGCAAGCGCATGGCTAAGCGCTACGGCGGCACGCGCAACACCGTCAAGAATCTGACGGTCGAGCGCGTGGATCCCGAGCGCGGCCTGATTCTGGTGCGCGGGGGAGTCCCGGGCGCGCCGAACGGCCTGCTGCAGATCCTCACGGCCAAGACCGGCGCGGCCAGCGCCAAGGGGGCTAAATAATCATGTCCAAGGTCGCCACCTTTGACGTCAAGACCGGCGCCGCCGGCACGCGCGAGTTCAAGGCCAAGCTCGGCAGCAAGGTGCTGCTGCGCACGCTGAAGGACCTGATCGTCAACTACCAGTCCAACCAGCGGCAGAGCGACGCGCACGTCAAGACGCGCGGCGAGCTGCAAGGCAACACCAAGAAGCCGTGGAAGCAGAAGCACACCGGACGCGCGCGCGCCGGTGACCGCCGGAGCCCCCTGTGGGTCGGCGGCGCCACGACCTTCGGTCCGCGCAACAAGCGCCGCTGGAGCTACGCGCTGCCGCAGCGCCAGCGCCTGGTCGCTCTGCGCAGCGCCCTGGCCGGCAAGCTCAAGGACAGCGAAGTCCGCGAAGTCCTGAATCTCAGTTGGGCGGCGCCGAGCGCCAAGTCGGCGCGCAAGTTGCTGGCCGACACCGGCTGCGACGGCTCGGTCCTGGTGCTGCTGGACGCCCCGAACGAGAACGTCTGGAAGTCCTTCCGCAACTTCCCGCGCGTCAGCGTCACCACCGCCCGCGAGACGAACGCCTACGACTTGCTGGCCCACAAGTGGGTGCTGGCGCAGCAAGGCGCGCTGGAAACCGTCGTCGGCCGCACCGGCGAAGCGGAGGACAAGTAATGGACAAAGTCGACGCCTACAAGATCGTGCTCAAGCCGGTGCTCACCGAGAAGGGCACCTGGGAGCACGAGAATCGTCAGCTCTACCGCTTCGAGGTCGAGCCGACCGCCAACAAGATCGAGATCGCGAAAGCGGTCGAAAGCCTGTTCGCCGGAGTCAAAGTTGGGAAGGTTCGCACCTTGACCCGCCTCGGCAAGGAGCGCCGCCGCGGCGCCACCGTGTCGATGACCCCCACGCGCAAGATTGCCCTCGTCAGCATCGCTGAAGGAAAGATCGAGCTCCTCTAGGAGTCAACGCACATGGGCATCAAGTTCTACAAACCGACTTCTCCCGGCCGCCGCGGCGCTTCGGTGCTGGACCGCAAGGAGATCACCCGGCAAACGCCGGAGAAGAGCCTGCTCGAGCCGCTGCGCAAGTCCGGCGGCCGCAACAACCACGGCCGCCTCACGGCGCGCCAGCACGGCGGCGGCGCGAAGCGCAATTACCGCGTCATCGACTTCCGGCGCAACAAGGACGGCGTGCCGGCCAAGGTCGCGCACATCGAATACGACCCGAACCGCTCGGCGCGCATTGCGCTGCTGCACTACGCGGACGGCGAGAAGCGCTACATCCTGTGCCCCAAGGGACTCGAGCAGGGCATGACGGTGCAGAGCGGCCCCGGCGCCGAACCGAACGTCGGCAACTCCATGCCGCTGTCGGACATCCCGCTCGGCCTCGACCTGCACAACGTCGAGCTGCGCCCCGGCCAGGGCGGCAAGATGGCGCGCGCCGCGGGCACCAAGGCCCGGCTGGCCGCGCGCGAGGGCGCCTTCGCCCTGCTCGCGCTGCCGAGCGGCGAACTGCGCAAGGTGCACGTCACCTGCCGCGCCACCATCGGCGAAATCGGCAACGCGGATCACCAGAACGTGGTGATCGGCAAGGCCGGCCGCGCCCGCCACATGGGCATCCGCCCGACCTCGCGCGGCGTCGCGCAATACCCCGCGGCCCACCCGCACGGCGGGGGCGAAGGACGCACCAAAGGCAAGCACCCGGTTTCGCGCTGGGGCAAACCGACCCGCGGCGTGAAGACCCGCGATCCGAAGAAACCCTCCAACGTGTTCATCGTGCGCCGCCGCAACAGCACCAAGGGGGCCATCTAAACCATGAGCCGCAGCGTCAAGAAGGGCCCCTGGATCGACCCGCGCCTCGAGCGCAAGGTCGTCAAGGCCAAGGCCGCCAACGACAAGAAGCCGATCCAAACCTGGTCCCGCGCTTCCACGATCACGCCCGACTACGTCGGCATGACCTTCAACGTCCACAACGGACGCCACTTCACCAAGGTCTTCATCAGTGAAGACATGGTGGGCCACCGCCTCGGCGAGTTCTCGCCGACCCGGGTCTTCCGCGGCCACGACAAGAACAAGGGCGGCGCCGCGCCGGCTTCCGCATGAGCAGCGTCATGGAATACCGCGCCTCACATCGCTACGCGCACATCTCGGCCTACAAGGCCCGCCGTGCCGCCGACCTCATCCGCGGCCTCGACGTCAACCGCGCCATGCTGGTTCTGGAACACGACCAGACCCGCGGCGCCGCCTTCTTCAAGAAGGTTCTGCACTCCGCGGTCGCCAACGCCGCGCAGGGGGCGGGGGACGCCACCGTGGACGTCAACCGTCTGTACGTCAAGGACGCCCGCGTGGACCAGGGTCCCCTGATCCACGGCAAGCCGCGCTTCCGCGCCGGCTCGATGGGCCGCGTCATGGAGATCCGCCGCCGGACCTCTCACTTCCTGATCACCGTCGCGCCGCGCCGGGAGGCCTGACCCCATGGGACAAAAGATCCACCCGATCGGCAATCGCATCGGCATCAGCGAGCCCTGGCGCTCCCGCTGGTTCGCCCGCGGCCGCGCCTACGGCACCAACGTGCTGCTCGACTTCAAGGTCCGCGACGTCATCCGCAAGCGCTTCCGCAAAGGCGTCATTTCGCGGATTGACATTCAGCAGCGCGGCGGCCGCATGACCATCACTCTGATCGCCACCCGCAAGGGCGAGGTGATCGGGCGCGGCTACAGCACCCGCGACCAGCTCGTCACCGATCTGGAGAAGATGACCGGGCTGGAAGTCAAACTCGACATCCAGGAAGTCCGCCACTGGGACCTCGACGCGCAAACCGTCGCCGAGAACCTCGCCGGCGCCGTCGAGCGCCGCGTTTCGCCGCGCCACCAGATGAAGCGCGTGCTCGAAAGCGCGATGAATGCTGGCGCCCAAGGCGTCAAGATCCAGGTCTCGGGCCGGATCGACGGCCGCGAACTGAGCCGCACCATGGTGCAGCGCCAGGGCCGCGTGCCGCTCCAAACTCTTTCCGCAATCGTGGACTACGGCTTTGCCGAGGCCATGACCAGCTACGGCGTGCTCGGCGTCAAAGTCTGGATCTTCACCGGCGGCTCCACGCGCTTCAATTAAGGAAACATCGCCATGATGCAACCTTCCAGGACGAAATACCGCCAGTCGCACCGCGGCAAGCTCAAGGGCACCTACAAGTGCCACAAGCCCGACGGCAAAGGGCCGGCCGGGTCGAACATGCACCGGCGCGGCATCAACAAGCCGATCAAGCGCCCGACCACGGAAGTCGCCTCGCGCGGCAACACCGTGGCCTTCGGCGACTTCGGCCTGCAGGCGCTCGAGTGGTGCTGGCTCGCCGGCAAGACCATCGAGGCCGGACGCGTCGCCGCCAGCCGGGCGGTGAGCGAAGGCCGCCTCTGGATCCGGGTGTTCCCGCACAAGCCGGTGTCGCGCAAGCCCGCCGAAGTGCGGATGGGTACCGGCAAAGGCGACGTGGACCGCTACGTCGCGGTCGTGCGCCCGGGCACCGTGCTCTTCGAGATCGGCGGCGTGGACGAACTGGCCGCCCGCAAAGCCTTCAACCGCGTGGCGCACAAGATGCCGATCCGGGTCCGCATGATTTCGCGCCGTACGGGCGCGGAGGTGATGTCTTGAAAGCCAAGGAAGTCCGCGGCATGCAGGACGGAGAGATCGATCTCGAGCGCGTCAAACTCGAGCAAGAGCTCTTCGGCATGAAGTTCCGCACCCTCACCGAGGGCAACCCCGACCCGGCGAAAATCCGCCGGAACCGCCGCGACCTCGCCCGGATGCGCACCATCCAGCGGGAGCGCCAACTCGGAATCCGCGGCCAGGCGCCGCGCGCCTGAGCCGGAGACGAGAACCATGACCGAGACGACCGAACCGAAGGACGCCGGCGCCGAAGAGGCCTGCTGCGAGCGCGGCCAGCGCAAGCTGCTGCGCGGCAAAGTGGTGTCCAACAAGATGAACAAGACCATCACGGTCCAGGTGGAGCGCGTCAAGCGCCACCCCCTGTACCACAAGACGCTGCGCGTGCGCCGCAAGTTCCACGCCCACGACGAGGCCAACGAGGCCCGCGTCGGGGACATGGTCGAGATCGCGAGCACCCGCCCGCTGTCGAAGCTCAAGCGCTGGCGCCTGGTCCAGGTCGTCGAGCGCGCCGAAGCCTGATCCACCGGCGTCAGAAGGTTACTCAACCATGATCCAGATGCTCTCCAAATTCCAGGTAGCCGAAAACAGAGGCGCCAAGGAGGTCATGTGCATC
>CAYVPL010000226.1:0-4530 GCA_964453755.1 uncultured Planctomycetales bacterium | reverse complement strand
CCTTGCCCGCGCGCGCCGCCCGCGCCAGCTCGGCCACCACCGGCGAGTCGGCGCCGACGCGGTAGAGAATCATCTTGATCGCCAGCACCGCCGGATCGGCCGCCGCCTGCTGCAGGAGCCGCACCACCGGCGCAAAACTCTCGAAGGGATGGTGCAGCAGGTGATCCTTGGCGCGGATCGCGGCGAACAGGTCCTCATTCTCTCCCAATTCCGCAGGCACCCCGGGCGCGAAGGTGCGGAACTTCAGGTCCGGGCGCGCGACCAACTCGTGGAGCGTCGCGAGCCGGTGCAGATTCACCGGAGTGCGCACCCGGTGCAGATCCTGCGGATCGAGCTCGAAATTCTCGAGCAGATACTGCTCGAGGTCCGGCGGGCAGTCGTCCACCACCTCGAGGCGGACTGGGAACGAAAAACGCCGCCGTGTCAGCTGGCTGGACAACGCCTTGAGCAGATTGTCAACCTCTTCCTCGTCCAATTCGATGTCGCTGTTGCGCGTGACGCGGAATGCGTGGCATCCGAGAATCTCCAGCCCCGGCAGCGCGCGGCCGACGAACTGCTGCACCAGCGCCGACAGCAGCACGAAGCCGCGGTAGCCGCGACAGTGCTCGTCCGGAATGCGGATCACGCGCGGCAACGAGCGCGGCACCTGCACCACCGCCAGGTGCACGTCGCGGCCGAAAGCGTCGGCGCCCTGCACGCGCACGATGAAGTTCAACGACTTGTTCTGGACGCGCGGGAACGGGTGCGCCGGGTCGAGGGCCACCGGCGTGAGCACGGGCAGCACCTCGGCCTCGAAGTAGTGCTCGGCCCACGCGGCCTGGCGCTTGTTCCATTCGTGCTGCCACAGCACGCGGATGCCTTCGCTGCTCAGGCCCGGCAGCAGGTCCTCGTGCAGGACGCGGTACTGCTCGCGCACCAGTTCGCGGGCCAGCCCGCCGATGTCCTCCAGCACCTGGCTCGGCGTACGGCCGTCGAGGCTGGGCTGCTCGAGGCCGAACTCGATCTGCTGCTTCAGGCCGGCGACGCGAATCTCGTAGAACTCGTCGAGGTTGGCCGAGCAAATCGTCAGAAAGCGCAGCCGCTCGAGCAGGGGCAGCGCCGTGTCGTGCGCCTGTGCCAGCACCCGCCGCTGGAACTCGAGCAGGGAGAGTTCCCGATTGAGATACAACTCCGGGCGATCCAGAGGCTCGCCATGGCGCGGCTGCTCGGCTTTGCGGCGGGCGGCGCGGCGTTTCACATCCGTATTCTAGGAAGCGCGGAACCGGGCCAGGTGAAGACCGCGGCCCGCCTCAGACGCGCAGACGGCGGGCATGCAGGTCGAGGTAGCACTCCTGCGCGATGGCGAGGATCGGCTCCAGCTCCGGCGGCACTGGACCGGTTTTCTCCTGCAGCGGATGGAAGCCCGTGCTGGCCTCGACGTTCTTGTACCAGGCCGGCGCCCAGATGCCGTAGCTGGAGTGGCGGCCCGGCGGCCAGGACAGCATGCGCGGATCGAACGCGAGGCCGAGGCGGGAGCACAGCGCGCGCAGCATGCCCTCCGGTTGCGCGAGAACGTCGGCCGAATCGATCACCAGCGGGTCGTGGCCGGCGCGGCGCAAATCGTGATAGAGCTCGCGCTGCCGCTCGTAACCGACGTCGCGGCGGTGCAGTTCGCCCAGATCTTTCTGCAGAGAGGGCAGCATCTGACGCGGCGCGCGGATCAGGAACACGTTGCGCATGCCGGCGGCGAAGCCCAGGTCCACGTCCCCCACCATGTGGTGCGCCATGTGCTTGACGAATTGCACCGGCGTCGGGCAGGGGCCGAGCAGCACCTCGTTCACCACGCGCCGCCAATCCTGGGCCTGGGCGCGCAGCACCTCTTCGCGCATGGGATGGATGCGCCCGGTCTGCTTCAGGTAGAAAGCATAGAAGGGCTCGTCCACGCCGGTCGTATCCGGCCGCTGCGCGAACGATCGCATCAAGGCCGTAGAAACGGTCCGCGGACAGGACCAGACGGCGAGGCGGAGGATTTCGGCCATGGCGTAAGAGAAGAATACGGAGTCGCACACCATCGAGCGAAATTGCGATCCGAAAGTGCGCGGCACTTTCGGTTCAGATCAAGGCGCGACGGTGTGCGACTCCGTATTCTCGGCCTTGGCCGCAGCGCCTTTCTTGCCGCGCTTCCAACCTCCCCCGCCGCCCTTGCCGCCTTTGGCGCCGGGTTCGCGCGGCTTGAATTCGAAGCCGTGCTTGCCGTCGGGTTTGAGGATGATGCGCGCGGTGAAGGGGCGGCCCTTGCGCGAGGTGAAGTCCTCGATCCACGCGGTGTGTTTGACCTCCGGGTCGAAGAGCGGGCGCAGATCGTCGCGCGTCATCGTGCGCTTGCAGATGGTGCGCGGCACCTTGACGCCGCCCTTCTCGCTGGAGACGAAGTGCGTCGGCGTCTCGATCACCATGCCCTTGCCCAGCGGATCGGCCACGTACGGCGTGGCGTCCACCGGATGGGAAACCAGCTCCGGCTCGGGCGCGCGCCCGCCGTCGTCGTCGCCGGAGGACCAGCCGCGCACGACCTCGAACTCGACGATCTTCTCGGCGTTCAGGCGCAGCCGCCCGGCGTAGACGTCGCCGCGCTGGCTGACGAAGCCGTCGAGCGGGCCGGTGTCGCCTTCGGCCAGCAGCTTCGCCGCCACTTCGCGGTTGACGAAGCGGCCGCGGTACTCCTTCCACACGGTGAAGCCGCAGGCGTCGGAGCCGACGGCATCCACTTCCACCGCCTTGAGCGAGCCCTTCGGCGCGGCCTCCATCAGCGCCGCCTCGGCCTTGGCGCCGAACTCCTCCGCCAGCACCGGGGCTGACAATTCCACGGTCAGCGTGGCGTTGGTGCGCTTGGCGTCGAGGACGGCGGCCGTCACGCCCTCCAGCTTGAGGGCCGCCTTCTCGGCGGCGGCGCCCGACTTGGCGATCGGCACCTTCGTCTCCTTGCCCGCGCCCTTCAGCGCGATCTCGAACTTCGCCGCCTTGCCCGGCCGGCCGCAACGATAGCCCTTCAAGCCCTCGTTCACCGCCTGGCCGCACTTCGGACAAGCCCCGACCGGCTTGGCGCCGCGGTAGAGATCGTCGTACTCGAATTCCTGCAGGGACTTGACCAGCGTCTTGACCGAGTCCACCACTTCCTGCATGTAATCGGCGCGCTGCCGCTGGCCGCGCTCGACCTGATAGAGATGGAATTCCATCTCCGCCGTCAGCTGCGCCTTCGCCAGGTGGTCGGCGTGGATGCGCTCGAGCAAATCGATCAACTGAATCCCCTTGGCCCCCGCGCGCAGCGACTTGCCGCTGCGCAGCACGTAGCCCTTCTCGATCAGCGACTCGATGGTCTCGGCGCGCGTCGCCGGCGTGCCCAGCCCCTTGGACTTGAGCAGCTGCAGCGCCTCCTCGTCGTCCATCTCGTCGTGCTGGTCCAGGTCAATGTCCGAAGCCGTCTCCATCGCCTTCAGCAAGCCCGCTTCCGTGTACCGCTTCGGCGGCTTGGTGGCGTCGGCCACAACCTCGATCTCTTGGACTTTCGCCGGCGCCGGCGTTCCCGGCGGCACGCCCAGCGGCGGCAGCAGTTGTTCCTTGCCCGGACGCCGGTCCACCAACTGCCAGCCCGGCACCGCCAGGCGCTCGGACTCGACGGTGAACGTCCAGTGCCCGTCCGGCGCCGCGGCGTCGGGGAAGCGCGTCTCGCGCACCACCTTCTGCCAGGTGCTGGGGCCCATCATCGCCGCCAAGAAGCGCCGCAGGATCAGCTCGAACACCTTGGCGTCGTCGCCGCCCAGCGGGCTGGCCGGCAGAGTGCCGGTCGGAATGATGGCGAAGTGGTCGCTGACGCCCGCGTCGTTGAACACGCGCGCCTGGTTCGACAGGCCGTCGCTCTGCAGAACCTTGGCCGCCTCGACCATTCCGGCATGGCGATCCGGCTCGGAGAAGGCGATGAAGAAGGCGTTGGTGGCGACGTCTGCCACCACGGCGTTGACGTGCCCGCGATAATCGTTGGGCAGGCAGGTCGAATCGGTTCTGGGATAAGTCGCGACCTTGTGCGCCTCGTAGAGCCGCTGCGCTGCCGACAGCGTGCGCCGCGCCGACAGTCCGAAGCGCGAGTTCGCCTCCTTCTGCAAAGAAGTCAAAGAGTGCAGCGAAGGCACGGCCCGCTGCGACTCGCTGACCTCCTCCACCGCCGCCGCGCCCTTGCCCTGGCGGCAGACGGCGGCGATCTTCTCCGCCTCTTCCTGCGACCAGATCTTCTCGGTGTCGCGCGCCGCCGCCGACTTGTACTGCGACTCGTAATCGTGCCCGGCGGCGTTGAACTTGCCGCTCAGCCGCCAGTACGGCTTCGGCACGTGCGCCAGCACCTTGTTCTCGCGGTGCACCAGCAGCGCCAGCGTCGGCGTCTGCACGCGCCCGGCCGACCACACGCCGATCTCCTTGCGCCCCTTCAGGCGCTTCGTCAAACCGCGCGTGGCGTTCATGCCGATCAGCCAGTCCGACTCGGCGCGGCAGTAGGCCGCGGCG
>CAYVPL010000225.1:0-4535 GCA_964453755.1 uncultured Planctomycetales bacterium | reverse complement strand
CCGCGGTGATCAACAAGCGCGCCGGCGGCATGGGCCTCATCTCCGGGCGCAAGGCCTTCCAGAAGCCGATGCGGGACGGCATCGCGCTCCTGCACGCCATTCAGGACGTCTATCTCTGCCGCGAGATCACGATCGCCTGACCGTCGCCGTGGGAGCCGGCCGCGGGCTCAGCCGTCGCGCTCGCCGGCGCGGGGTCCGCCGGCCTGTTTGACAAAGGCGCGCCAGCTGGCGTCGAAGGCGGCGAACTCGTCGGCGAACGCGGTACGCAGCGCCGAGCCGCCGCCGAGGTTGCGCAGCGCCGCCTGCAGATAGGCGCGCCGCGGCGACTCGAAGGCCGGCTCTTCGGCGAAGAGCAGATGGTGCAGCAGGGTGTAGCTCTGCGCGCGCAGATCGTCGGCCTGCGGGCCGAGGAAATCGGCGCGTTGCAGCACCGCGATCTGCCCGGCGTTGCGCGGCGCCGTGAGCGCGGCGTCGCGGCTCACCCACTCGCGCGCGGCCAGCCCCGGAGCGCACACCGGCAGGCCCGATCCCCATTGCGTCGAGGTCTCGAGCAGCAGGCCGAAGCCGGCCTCCAGCCAGGCGGGAATTTCGCCCGGGCTGGCGGTCAGTTCTCCTGCGGCGCGCTCCAGAATCGCCTCGCCGAGCAGGCGCTCGAAGTGGATGGGCCGCGCGTAGCCGTCGCCGGCGTCGAGCCAGGTGTGCAATTCGCGCGCGGCGCGATCCCAATGCCCTTCGAGGCGCGGATCCGGATCCGGGTAGCCGCGCTTGCGTCCCGGCCAAACGCGCACGCGCACGGGCGTCGTCAAATCCCACATGCGCCCGCGCTGCTGCAGCAGCTCGAGGCTGCGCCCGTAGAGCAGTTCGGCCGCCGCCGCCGCGATCACCGCGCGATCGAGCGGGCCGGACACCGCCACGGAGAAATGCATGGTCGTGAATTCCCAGGGCAACTCCGGAGCCTCGTGCAGGCGCAGCGCGTCCGGCCAGGAAGCTTGGCGGCCGTCGGCCAGCGGCAGCAGCCAGGAATCGCCGTGGCCTTCGTGCCCCAAGGCCTGGTGCGCTGGGGCGAAGGACGGATCGAGCGCGAGCGCGCGCCAGCAGGCCAGCCGTTCGTCGCGCAGGAAGCCGCGCGCGCGGCACCATTGGGCGAAGTCGAAGGCCTCCGCGGCGCCCGCCTGATCCGAGTAGGCGGCGACGAGCCGCGTCAGGAATTCCGGATATTCCATCCGCGGACCGCTCAGCCGCCGCGCCTTCTTGCGCGACAGGGTGCGGGCGACGCCCTCCGCGTCGCGGAAATCCACTTCCTCGGGTCCCGCCCACAGGATCGTCACCGCCTGCGGCCGGCCGGTGGACAGCGGCGTGAGTTGATCCGGCGCCGTGCGCGGCTCTTGCAGCAGGAGCGCGGCGCCGAGGAGCGCGATCACGGCCGGCGCCTCACTCCGGCCGCTCGTCGCGGCGCAGTCCCAGTTCTTCGCGCACGTCCACTGGCCCGCGATAGAGGCAGGACACGGCTTCGCCGAGGCGCGCCGCCAGCAGCGGATCGCCTTCGCGCACCACCTTGCCGAGATGGCGCAGGTACTGCACGGTCATGCGCGCGATGCGCACGAAATCGCCGGGCGCGGCGCTGGTGAAGCGGGCCAGATCCTCGAACGGGCGGCCCAGCGCGTATTCGTAGATCGCCGGCGTCATGGCCTCGTCGAGCGGGCGGATGGTGGGAGTGAGACCGGCGTCGGCCTCGGCCTCGCGCGCCTTCTCGACCACCTCGGAGGCCTGGCGCAGCAGGCCGCGCATCGGCCGCAGGGCGTTGCGCCAGAATTCCTCGCCGCGGCGGCCTTCGTGGATCACCGCCGCAATCAGGCCGCACAAGGCCGGCGGATCGGCGTCGTCGAGAATGCCGGCGTAGAGCAGCTCGGTGAGCGGAATTTCCTGGCCGTGCAGATGCTGGCAGGTGCGTCCGCGCGGCAGCACCTCGCGTTCGCCGGCCACGTAGCCCATCGCGCGCAGGAACGCGTAGCGCTTCTCGAGCAGCGCGCGGGTGGCGCGCCGGTTCATTTCTTCGCGCTGCTTGGAATGCTCGCGGGCCTGGAAGGCGGCGAAGGAGCGCTCCCACACGTCGGCTGCAGCCTCGGCGCCGGCGATGCCGTGCAGATGTACCAAGGTGCCGTAAGCCAGGCCGAAGCGCGAGACGATCGGCTCGACGGCGCCGCTGGTGATGCGATTGATCGGCGCCTCGATCACGTCGTCGTATTCGAGCACCGCGTAGACCAAACCGACATCGTCCATGCCCTGGCGCCCGGCGCGGCCGGCCATCTGCAGGAAATCGCGCGTGCGCAGCCAGTCGAAATCCACGCCGTCGAACTTCGTGATGGAATCGAAGACCACCGCGCGCGCCGGCATGTTGATGCCCAGCGCGAAGGTCTCGGTGGTGTAGAGCAACTTCAACAATCCGGCGGTGAAGAGCCGCTCGACCATCTCCTTGTGCAGCGGCAGCATGCCGGCGTGGTGCGCCGCGACGCCGCGCAGCACCATCGCCTTGAGTTCGGCCAGCGGTCCGCGTTCGTCCTCGAAGCCGAATTCGGCGCGCCCGGCGTCCCACACCTCGGCCGCCCGCCGCGTCTCGTCGGCGTCGAGCAGGCGGAATTGGCGCACGGCCTTGCGCGCCTTCGACTCACACAACCGGCGCGAGAAGCAGAAGAAGAGCACCGGCAGCTCGCCGCGCTGCAGAATTTCCTCCAGCAAGGGCTTGTCGTCGCGCAGGCGGTAGGACTTGTCCTTGGCGTGGTCGAGAAAGCGTTGGCGCACCTGCTTCAGGCGCGAGGGGGGGAAGACTCCGGCCTGTGGGTGATAGAGAAAATTCTTGAGCGGCACCGGGCGCTTCGTCTCCTGCACGACTTCCACCGGCTTGCCGCGCGCGCGCTCCAGCCAAGCCGCGAATTGTCCGAGATTGGCGATCGTCGCGCTGAGCGCCACGATGACGATTTCCTGCGGCAGGAACAGCAGCGTTTCCTCCCACACCGAGCCGCGCTCCGGGTCGTCGAGGTAATGCACCTCGTCGAACACCACCACGCCGACGTCGCGCAGGCGCTCGGGATCCTCGACGAGCGAGTTGCGCAGAATCTCGGTGGTCATCACCAACACGCGCGAGCCGGGATGCAGCGTGATGTCCCCGGTCATCAGGCCGGCGTCCGCGATCGCGGGATCGGCGCGGAAGTCGCGGAATTTCTGGTTCGACAGCGCCTTGATGGGGGAGGTGTAGATGGCGCGCTGCCCGCGTTGCAGCGCCGCGTGGATGGCGTACTCGGCCACCAGGGTCTTGCCGGCGCCGGTCGGCGCCGCGACCAGCACATCTTTGCCCGCGTCGAGCGCCCCCGCGGCCCGGCTCTGGAAGGGAGCCAAGGTGAATCCCTTGAACAAGGCGGGTCCGTCGGTCGTCATCGGCAAGTTGCTCTCCAGCATGGGTGGATGCGGGGCGGCGGTCAAGGTAGAAGAGGGGCGTGCGCCCGTCCTCCGCGCCCGCAGCCTCCTGCATCGCTCTCGCGCTGCTGCTGGCCGCGGCCTGCTCGCCGCCGGCCGCGCAGAGCGCTCCGCGCGCGCTGGCGCTGCTGCGGCACGAGCAGCTGCCGGAGCATTTGCCGGAGGCCTGGCGCCTGCTCCTGGAGCAGGAGTCCGCGCGCTTGCCGACGCTCGCGCTGACTGATCCCGAAGCGGTGCTGCGCGTGCGCGATTGCCTGTTCCGCGTCCCGTGGATCGATCCCGACAGCATCGAAGTGACGCCGGCGCTGCCTGCGGGAATTCGCGCGTCGTATCGCCCGCGCACGCCGCGCCTGGCCTTGGGCCGCGGCGAGGAGGCCGTCGCGCTGCTGGCCGAAGACGGCGTGCGCCTGCCCGACGGATTCAGTCCGGCGGCGATGCGGCACTATCTGCGCGTGCCGCTCGCGCGCGGCCAGGAGATTCCCGGCGCCGGCGAGCGCGTGAGCGATCCGCTGCAGCAGGAAGCCCTGGCCGTGGCGCGCGAGGCGGTGCTGGTGCGCGACACTCTGGGAGTGCCGCTGACGCGCATCGAGCGGCGCTACGACTGTCCCGTGGACGCGATCGGCGTGCCGCCGGCGCTGAGTTTTCTGTGCGCCGACGGCCGTGAGATCTGCTGGGGCTGGTCGGCCGTCAGCGAGGCGCGCGTCGGCGCGCCGATCGAGACGCGCGTGCCGCTGGCGCTGAAGCTGCGGCGTTTGCAGGCGGTTCTGGCCGCGCATCCGGGACTGGCGGGCGTGTCGCGCGTGATTCTCGACCGCGCCGAGTTGCGGCTCTACGACCTGGAGGGCGCGGAGTTGCCGCTGCCCACCGGCATCTGAGCATGCTGGCCCGCGGCCTGCCGGCGGCGCTGGCCGGACTCCTGCCCTGGATCGTCGCGGCCGTGGCGCCGAACTTCACTCCTGCCCAGGCTCTGCTGGTGGCGCTGGCGCTACGGCACGGTCCGCCGCGCGTCCTGCCGCCGCGGGAAATCTTTCATGATTTCCTCGCTCTGGCCGCGCTGACCGGAG
>CAYVPL010000224.1:0-4542 GCA_964453755.1 uncultured Planctomycetales bacterium | reverse complement strand
GGACTCACCTGCGACCGCGACCTCACCCAAACAACACTCTCACGCACAACCTGTCATGAAATCCTTCGTCAAAGTTCTCGTTCTCGCCCTCGTGGGCGCTGGCACCTGGGTGGCGACCGCCGATTCGGCGTCCGCCATGATGATCAACCAAGGCGACAAGATCTGGGACGCCATCAGCTCCCAGGGCAACCTCACGCTGAAAGGCAAGTACAAGGAGTCGCCCGAGAACGGCATGATCGAGCAGACCATGGAGTTCGAATTCCAGCACGTCGCCCCGGGCACGCGCGTGGTGTTCAACGTGGACGGCACGAACGTCCGCTCCGCCACCGCCAACTCCGCCGGCGTCGCTCGCGCTCGCTTCTTCCGCCTCGTCGCTCCCGGCCCGGACGGCCGTCCGACCGGCCCGCGCGTCGAGACCGGCTCGATCCTGACCGCGAGCTGGAACGGTCAGACCATGACCGCGACCTTCAACCTGCGCCCGTAGTCGCAGGGGAATTGGGAAGTGCCGGAGGCAGCGGGGGCTGCCTCCGGTTTTCATATACGGAGTCGCATATACGGAGTCGCACACCGTCGTGCGAATTCCTGGGATGAATGTACCGCACACTCATCAGCCCGGTGGACCAATCGTGTGCGGTACTCTCGGTTTGTGAATCCTGCCAACGGTGTGCGACTCCGTATTCTGGTGAGGGGAGCGGCGCCCGCCTCCCGCTGCTTCCAACATGCGCAACCTCAGCATCCTTCTTCTGATCCCCTGCCTCGCGGCGATGACCGTGACGGCCAGTTCCAAGTGGTTCGCGACCAACACGGTCAACGGCGTGACCCTCACCGGCGACTATGAGGAATTCCCGGTCGGCGGCCTTATCGAGCAGTCCATCGTCTGCGAACTGGAGAACGCGCGGCCGGGCGCCCGCGTCACCTTCGACATGGACGGCATCGTGCTGGGCTCGACTACGGTTGACAACAACGGCAAGGCGCACCTGTCGCGCGCCTACCACCTGGTGCCGCCCGACGCCAACGGCCGCCCCAACGGCCCCCGCGTCAACGACGGCAGCCTGCTGACGGCGCGGTCGGGTCCGCGCACGATCGTGGCGGTGTTCCAACCGGTGCCGTAATACGGTGATACGGAGTCGCACACCGATCGACGAAAACTAAGACCAAGAGTGCCGCACAAGCGCTGGCCCGCGGGTCGGATGGCTGTGCGGCACTTTCGGTCCAGAATTGCGTACAACGGTGTGCGACTCCGTATTCTTCTCCTCATGATCCTCCGCCGCACCCCCTTACTGACGGTTTCCCTTCTGGCTGCGGGCGCTTTGGCGCTGGGGTGTGCCCTGGCGGGCAGTTCGACGAGCGGGTGGACCCAGGTGGGCGACGGCGATTGGACCTACGGCTGGGATCCGCGCTGGAGCCGCCAGTCGGAGCTGCTCGAGCCGGGCAACACCCACGGCGGCGTGCAGGTGGACGGCGCCGGCCGCATCTACGTCAACACGGACTCGGCGCGCGCGGTGATGGTCTTCGAGCCCGACGGCCGCATCGTGGACGCGTGGGGGGGGGAACTCGCCGGCGGCCTGCACGGCATGACGCTGGACAACGACGGCCAGTCGCTGTGGCTGGTGCACATCGGCCGCCACGAAATCCTGCGCGCCACGCTCGACGGAAAAATTCTGTTCCGCCGCGGCTATCCGCAGGAGAGCGGCAAGTACGAGAGCGCCGGCCAGTTCGCGCCGACCGGCGTGGCGGTCGGTCCCGACGGCGACGTCTACGTGGCCGACGGCTACGGCCTGGGATTCATCCACCGCTTCCGCGCCGACGGCACCTGGGTGCAGTGCTGGGGCGGCGGCGGCAAGGAGCCGGGCAAGTTCCAGACGCCGCACGGCATCGCGCTCGACACGCGGCGCACGCCGAACCAACTGATCGTCGCCGACCGCGAGAACGGCCGCCTGCAGACCTTCACGCTGGACGGCGAACTCACGGGCGTCATCGAAGGCATGCTGCGCCGGCCCTGCGGCGCCGCGGTGCACGGCGACGTGGTGGCGGTGCCCGATCTGGCCGGCCGCGTGACGCTGCTCGGCAAGGACAACGAACTGCTCGCGCAACTCGGCGATCAGCCCGACGAAGGCAAGCGCGCCAACAACGGCGTGCCGCGCCAGGACTGGGCCGAAGGCCAGTTCATCAGCCCGCACGGCCTGGGCTGGGACGCGCAGGGCAATCTGTACGTGCAGGACTGGGTGTCGCAGGGGCGGATCACGCGGTTGGAGCTCGTTCGCTGATTTCGCGCCAACCGGCCCGGGCCGGTTAAAATAAACCTTCGCCGGTCGAAACCAGCCCGCCGCGGCCGATACAAAACTGCGGCGGGCCTGTCGTTTCCAGGCATCCGCCCCTCACCCTTCCGATGACCGCCTCCTGGCCTCCGCAGACGGTCCGGCTCACGCCGGGCAAGCGCGTCCTGTTCCTGACCAAGGACCTGGCGCTGATCGAGCGCCAGCTCTACGAGGGCCTGAACCTCCAGATGTCGGACCTGAAGGTCGAAGACCTCCTCGACGACATCAACACCGACGTCATGACCCCGGCCTGGGTCTGCTTCGACCACAAGCCGGAGGAGATCGCCAAGAACGCCTACGCCGGCCTGATGCGGCAGGGCAAGCGCGTGTTCCGGCAGAACGCGCTGATCGACGGCGGCTTCGAAGTCATCGTCAGCGGCCAGCGCAAGGGCACCGGCTCCAGCCGCGAGACCGCGCCGCAGTGCGAGCGCTGGGCCGGCATCCGCGTGGTGATTGCGGCCTCGTTCGCGCCAATCCACGAGCGCAACAACATCAACCTCGGGCAGTTGATGGGCGATCACGCCCTGCTGCGGCGCCTGCAGGCCGGCGAAGGCATCGCGCTGGCGGAATTCACCAAGCCCTACGATCCGGTCACGCGCCTGATCCTCGAGTGCGGCGGCCTGTTCCCGTTCAGCAAAAAGGTGGCCTCCGGCGCGATCCAACTGCCGCCCAACGCCACGCGCCGGCGGCCGCAGACCATGGCGGAGAAAATGATCGCCGCCAAGATGCTGAACCCCGGCCCCGACGGCCGCTACGTTCAGCCCGGCGACGCCGTGCTGGCGCGCGTGGACGCCGGCTACAGCCACGAGTTCACCACCGCGCAGGTGCACGAGTTCCTGCGCGCCGAATATGGGAACGATTACCGGGTGCAGAATCCGGACAAGCTCGCGGTCTTCGAGGACCACCTGCTCTACGCCGACGGCGTCGCGCGCATGGCCCCCTTCTCGGCCAAGATCCAGATCCTGCGCGACCTGCAGAAGGAGTTCCAGCGCCACACCGGCGTGCGCGACTACAGCGCCGTGGACGGCGTCAGCCCTGGCATCTGCCACCAGGTGGCCCGCGAAGACTTCGTGGATCCCGGCGACCTCGTCCAGGCCACCGATTCGCACACTTGCATGGGCGGAGGGAGCAACGCGCTGTCCTACGGCGTCGGCGCCACCGAATACGCGGCGCTGATCTACAGCGGCTTCACCTTCGTGCAGGCGCCCGAAAGCATCCGCTTCGAGCTGACCGGCGCGCTCGATCCGGGCTGCACCGCCAAGGACGTGATGCTGCAGATCCTCGCCACCTTCGCGCGCCGCGAGGACACGCTAAACCGTTCGATGGAATTCGGCGGGCCGGGCCTGCGCTCGCTGCATCCGGACGAGCGCGCCACGCTCTGCAACATGGCCACGGAATGCACGGCGCGCACCGGCATCGCCGAGGGTGACGAACGGCTGGCGGAGTGGCTGGCCGAGCGCCGGCCGGGGCGCAGCGCGGCGGAGATCGCGCGCACGTTCATCACACCGGACGCCGGCGCGCACTATCACGGCGGCGTGCACACGATTGACTTGTCCGCGATCCGCCCGATGGTCGCGCACCCCGGCGACCCCGAACGCGGCCTCCCCAGCGACCCGACCAACGGCGCGCTGGTGAGCGAGATCGGCGAAGTGCCGGTGGACATCGCCTACGCCGGATCGTGCACTGCCGGCAAGATCGAAGACTTCCGCTACTACGCGCAAGTCTGCGCCGAGGCCGAGAAGGCCGGCCTGCGCGTCGCGCCCGGCGTGCGCTTCTACGTGCAGTTCGGCTCGAAGCCGGTGATGGAATACGCGCGCGCCCAAGGCTGGGCCGATCTGTTCGAGCGCGTCGGCGCCACGCTGATCCAACCCGGCTGCGGCGCGTGCATCGGCTGCGGGCCGGGCGTGTCGGAGACGCCCGATCAGGTCACGGTGTCGGCCATCAACCGCAACTTCCAGGGCCGCAGCGGCCCCGGCAAGCTGTGGCTGGCCAGCCCGCTGACGGTGGCGGCCAGCGCTTTCGCGGGGCGCATCGTGGCGTTCCGGCCGGGCCGCATGGCGCGTCCGAGTCCGGCGGTCGCTCGCGGCTAGACTCGCGGGCAACCCGGTTCTCAGGAGGACCCCCCATGAGCATGATGAAGGAATTCAAGGAATTTGCCGTCAAGGGCAACGTCGTGGACATGGCCGTCGGCATCATCATCGGCGCGGCCTTCGCGCCGATTGTC
>CAYVPL010000223.1:0-4544 GCA_964453755.1 uncultured Planctomycetales bacterium | reverse complement strand
GATGACGGCGACGGGCACGGCGCAGGGCTCAGGTGGTCAGATTGGCCCTCGTCCGAATTTGCGCGCGGCGATTGCGGCGCTGGGGATTCCGACGATCTCTCTCGGTGGCAATCTGGTGCCGGGCGGAACGGCGCTGGTGACGGTGTCCGGTCAGCCCGGTGATGCTTTCCGCTTCGCGTTCTCGAAGAGCCTGGCGGCGGCGCCGGCGCATCTGCCGCCGTACGGGTACTTCTACCTCGGCCCGATCGCGGGCCAAGGCAGCGGCACCATCGGCCCCGGCGGCACCGGCACGGTGGCGCAGAGCATCCCGAACAACCCCAACCTCTCCGGCCGCACGGTCGGCTACCTGCAAGCCCGCGTCACCTTCTCCTCGGGCCCCGGCACAGGCTCCTTCACCAACTGGATCCCGGTGCCGATCCAGTAATACGGAGTCGCACACCGTCGTACGGTTTTGCGAACCGATCGTGCCGCACACCCGGTTTAGGTTTCAGTACGACGGTGTGCGACTCCGTATAACACCAGGCACATCGACGTCAGCATCGCCACGCCGACGCTGACGAAGCCGGCCAGTACCAAGTTCTCCTGCCAGGGCGCGGCGGATTGGCCGGCCGCGATCAACTTTTCGGCCGTCACCGGCGAGAGGCCGACCGTGCCCCAGATCGCCGAAAGCGTCGTGAAGCCCCAGTTGGCGTAGGTGCCGTAGAGCAGCGTGCGGTAGGCCACCGCGTGCGCCCGCGGTCCAAGTCGGACCTCCGACCAGGCCGAGGCCAGCGCGATGAGCAGGATCCCGTTCATGATGCCCTCGAGGTGCGCGGCAAGTCCCATGCGCACGTTCGTGAACTGGGCCTCGACGAGGCCGGTGAGCATGCCGAGTAGGAGGAGCAGCGCTCCGTGCCAGCAGAGGCGGCGCTTGGCGTCTTGCATGGGGGCCCGTGTTGCCGACTTCATTCGCTCGTGGGTCGGTGGAAGTGAATCTCGCAACCGGATCAGACTATCCACGGCGGCTTCGATGCGCACGCGACTACCGCGCAAGCCCATGGCATCAGTCTCAATCCGCCACAAATGCTTGACGATCGACTTCTTCGAGACCTGATGAAGCAGCATGGCGCGCACCTCTGCGACGTAGCTGTCGTACTCGTCTTGAGCCTCGGGAACGTCTGCGATTCCGATCGGATCCCATTCATGAATCAGAATCTGGCGCACACGCCCGCTGAGGAATACGGAGTCGGGAATACGGAGTCGCACACCATCGCGCTATTTTTTGAACCAGGTGTGCGGCACAAGCGGTTCAAGAATCCGCACGATGGTGTGCGACTCCGTATATCGTGGGCCACAACGGGGCTTCCAGCGTCATTTGGAAGCCGGTGAAGGGGTGTTCGATGGTGAGGCGCCAGGAGTGGAGGGCGTGGTGAGCGAGGCCGAGGCGGTGGAGGTCGGCGGGGAGGAGTTGGCCTTCCACGCTGCGGGCGAAGATTTCGTCGCCGCCGAGGTAGAGCTTGTCGCCGACGATGGGATGGCCGATGTGCGCCATGTGCACGCGCAATTGATGCTGACGACCGGTTTCGGGATAGAGCTCGACCAGCGTGCGCGCGGCCAGGCGCTCCCGCACGCGCCAGCGCGTCACCGCAGGCAGGCCGTCGCCGTCTTCGCGCACGCCCATCTTCAGGCGGATCGTGGAACCGAGGGCGGACCCAATCGGCGCGTCCACGACGCCTTCGTCTTGGTCAATCACGCCCTCCACCACCGCCAGATACGCCTTCTTGACAACGCGATCCTCGAACTGCCGCCCCAGCCGCGTGCGGCTCAACTGATCCTTCGCCGCCAGGATCAAACCCGTCGTCTCACGATCCAGCCGATGGCACAACGTCGGCACGTCCTGCGTATCCCCGTGCAGCGCGCGATGCCGCTCGTGGATCAAATGAATCAGGCTCCCCGTCAGATGCCCGCGCGAAGGATGCACCGCCACGCCCGGCGGCTTGTTGATCGCCACCAGGTGCTCGTCCTCGAACACGACCTCCAGCTCGTGCGAACCCGCCAGCCCGCTCGCTGCCGGCGGCCGCGACGCATCCGCTCCACCCGGCGCCTCCATCCTCACCACCACCTCCTGCCCGCGCCGCAACTTCAGCCCGGCCCGCAGCGCGCCGATTTCCGCCTGCTGCGGATCCTTGAAGGGCAGCACCTGCGCCCCCCCCTCCTCGATCACCCGCTGCACCATCGCGCGCGAGCGCCAATCCAGCCGGTTGGCCAAAAACGCGTCCAGCCGCTGCCCGTGCTCGGGCTCGCCCACCTCCCAGCGCCACTCCTGATAGGGCAGCGAGAGATCGCGCTGGCCGCGGCGGCGTTTCTTGATGGAGCGGCGGGGCATCGCGGGGGGGGTCGGCGTCGGCTACGGGGAGGGGCGCAGAAAAGAAAACGCCCCGGCAGCTTGGGCCGGGGCGTTCGTTGCCGGGGTGGCCGGCGGACGGACTAGAAGCGCTGGATCCGGCGCATGCGCTCGGCGCGCTTGATGACGCGGGCGCGCTCGATGCCCAGGCGGCGGCGCTCCGAGGTGGGCTTCTCGTAGTGCGCGTACTCCTTCATCATCGCGAACAACCCGGACTGGTTGCACTGGCGCTTGAAGCGGCGGATGGCGGCTTCAACCGATTCGTTCTGGCGGATCTGGACCTTGATCATGCAGCGGGGGAATAGTCTATCGGCCTCCCCGTGACCCGGCAAGACAGCCCTCCCCCGGCCTCTCCCCCGCCCGACCGCGCCCCGCCGGCCGCGAATCACGAGTTTTTGGAGGGCCAGGTGTCTGGGGTGGTCTACGAAAACCCTGAAACCGGCTTTGCGGTGATCCGTCTGCACACCTCGGAGGGTGTGGCTGCGGCCACGGGAGCCCTCGCGCCCGTCCATGAAGGGGAACATCTCAGGTTACATGGCTGGTGGGAGAAGCACCCGAAATTCGGCCGGCAATTCCGCGCCGCATGGTCCGAGCATGCCGCGCCCTCCACCCTGGAGGGCCTGGAGCGCTACCTGGGCAGCGGGGCCTTTCCGGGCATTGGCCCGGACGTGGCGCACAAGCTGGTGGCCCACTTCGGCGAGGGCACCCTGAGAATCCTGGAATCGGGGGTGGAGAAGGCCGGGGAGGCCATCCGCCAGGTGGAGGGCATCGGCCCGAAGCGGGCGGCCACCCTGCTGGAAGTCTTCCAGGAGGGGGCGGCGCGCCACCGCGTGCTGGCCGAACTGCGCGGCTTCGGCCTGGGCGGGCCCCAGGCCACCCGGGTCTACGAGCACTGGGGCCCGGCGGCCGTCGAGCGGGTGCGGAGGGACCCTTACCTGCTGATTGGAGAAGTACGGGGGATCGGCTTCGAAACCGCCGAAAAAATCGCCCGCGCGGTGGGCATTCCGCTGGGCTCGGAGGTGCGGGCGCGCGGCGTGGCGCTGCATTTGCTGCGCGAGGCGGCGCGGGAGGGTCACGCCTGCGTGCCGGAGACGTTCGTGCAGCGGCAGATTCAGCAACTCGGCGTGGACGAGCCGGTGGTGATCGCTGCGCTGAAGAGCCTGGCCGCGGAAGGCCGCATGATGCGCGACGATCTGAGCGGCCGCGTCGAGGATGCCGGGCTCTATCTGCCGGATCTGCACGAGGCCGAAGAGGGAGTGGCGCAACACGTGCGCCGCCTGCTCGCGCAAGCGAGCGAGCCGCTCGCCCGCCCCGACGACGTGATGGCCGCGCTGACGCGCACGCGCTTCCGCCCCGATCCCAGTCAGCGCGCGGCGCTCGAATTGGCCCTCGAACGCTCCGTCGCGGTGCTGACGGGCGGACCGGGCACGGGCAAGACCACGACGCTGCGCCTGTTGCTCGAAATCCTGGAAGCGGCCGGCGTCGGACCCGTGCGGCTGGCCTCCCCCACCGGGCGCGCCGCGAAGCGCCTGCAGGAAGCCACCGGGCGGGAAGCCTCCACGCTGCACCGACTGCTGCGCTGGGACCCGGTGCATCACGAATTCCAGCATCACGAGGACGCGCCGCTCGACCTCCGCTATCTCGTGGTGGACGAAGTCAGCATGCTGGATCTGCAATTGGCGCACGCGCTCCTGCGCGCCTTGCCGGCGGGCGCGCGCCTGCTGCTCGTCGGCGACGCCGATCAATTGCCCTCCGTCGGCGCCGGCAGCGTGCTCGCCGATCTGCTGGCCAGCGGCGCCGTGCCCAGCGCGCGGCTCTCGCGCGTGCACCGCCAGGGCGAAGACTCCGGCATCGTCGAGGCGGCGCACCGCATTCTGAGCGGCCAGTCGCCGGTGGATCCGGAGCGCGACGCCAACACCGACGGCGGCGGCGATTTCTTCATCGCGTTGCGCGAGGATCCGGAAGATGCCGCGCAGCTGGTCGAACGCCTGGTGACCGAGCGCATTCCGCAGAAATACGGCCTCGATCCCGCGCGCGACGTGCTGGTGCTGGCGCCGATGTACCGCGGGCCGCTCGGCGTGAACGAGTTGAACCGGCGGCTCGGTCAGGCGCTCAATCCCGGCGCGCCCGAGGGCCCGCCCTGGGCCGGCGGCCTGCGCGT
>CAYVPL010000222.1:0-4564 GCA_964453755.1 uncultured Planctomycetales bacterium | reverse complement strand
TCTGATCGTGGTCGCCAAGGACTGCACCGCGAGCGACTTGGCCAGGCCCGGCAAGCCCTCCAGCAGCACGTGCCCGTCGGCGAGCAAGCCGATCAACAAGCTGTCGAGCAGCGCTTCCTGCCCGACGATGACCTTGCCGACCTCGCGCCGCACCTCCTGCAGGAAGGCGCTCTCACGCTGGATGTCGCGGGCTGCGTCGCGGAGCTCGGTCAAGCGTGCTGGAGTGCTGGCCGGAAGCGGCGGCCGAGTCTAGCAAGGCGTTAGGATAGGGATACACATGGCGCGCGCGCGACTCCTGATCCCCGCCGGACTGGCGCTTCTGGCCTCGTCCGCCATCGGCCAGCAGGGCGTGCCGGATCCGGGCGTGAATCGCGAGCAGATGTGGTACGCGCCCACGGCGGAGGACTGGCAGAAGCCCTGCCTGCTGCAGTGGCAGCGCAGTTGGGAAGACGCGCTGGCGATTTCGCAGCAGGAGCAGAGGCCGATCCTGATCTGCGTCAACATGGACGGCGAGATCGCCAGCGAGCACTACGCCGGCGTGCGCTACCGGCAGCCGGAGATCGCCGCGATCTACGAGCCCTACGTGTGCGTGATCGCGTCCGTCTATCGCCACACGCCGCGGGACTTCGACGAGGAAGGCCGGCGCATTCCCTGCCCGCGCTTCGGCATCGTGACCTGCGGCGAGCACATCGCCATCGAACCGGTGCTCTACGAGCAGTTCTTCGAGGGCCAGCGCATCTCGCCGCGCCACATCATGATCGAGTTGGACGGCAGCGAGTCCTACGACGTCTTCTACTACTGGGACACCGACTCGGTGTTCCAGACCATCCGCGACGGCATGGAGCGGCGCTCCGAGCAGCCGCCGCCGCGCACCGGCGGCGACCGGCCGCTGCTCGAGCGCGAGGCCGGCCGCGATCGCGCCGATCGCGAGCGCGTCGAGGCCGCCTACCGCGAAGGCGACGCGGAACAGCGCCGGGCCCTGCTCGAAGCCGCGCGCGAGCACGCCGAGGCCGCGCCGCTGGATTTGATCCGCCTCGCGGTCTACGACCTGGATCTGGATCTCAACCGGCTGGCACTGCAAGCCTTGGCGCGCTCCACCTCCCCCGCCGCGGTGGATCTGATCGCCGAGGCCCTGCGCGCGCCGATGGCCGCGGAGGACCGCGAGGCCCTGCTGGCCGCGCTCGACCGGTTTGGCGCCACCATCCCGCGCGCGAAGACCCTGGCCATGGTGCACCGTGGCCTGTCCGGCGAGTCGGCGCTGGTGGATTCGGCTGAATGGAATGCCGCTCTCGCGGGCGCGGCCGCGCCGGCGGCCCGCGACCGCTACGAGCTGATGTCACAATTGGATCGCGGCGAGGCGGCGGCCAGCGCCGCGCCCGCGGATCCCGTCAGCGCCCTGGCCTACGCCGAAGCGGCGCTGGCCTTCGCGCTGGCGCCGGAGAGCGGCGCGCGCGCGGGCGCCGCCGGCCTGAGCCCCGCCGAGCGCGCGCGCCTGAAGCTCGAGGACGCGCATCGCGCCGCCCTCGACGCGGAAGCCCTGGGCGCGGCCGGTTGGCAGGTGGATGCGCTCGTCGCCATCAGCGCGCATTACTTAGGCCGCGCCGCCGAAGCGGCCGCGCGCGCCGAGGCGGCCGTGAAGGCCCTGCCGGTCGGCGAACCCTCGTGGAACGCGATGGCCGTGCTCGGCATTTTCACCGAGGCGCGCCGCGCCGCCATCGCCGATGCCGTGAAGGCCAAGCGCGAGTGGCCGCAACAGTGGCTGGCCGACGTCAACGCCGCGCAGTCGGTGATGGCGCGGCATCCGTACTGCACCGCCGGGCACGTGCTGGCGCAGTATGACTTCCTCGCCAACCTGGGCGCGATCGGCCAGGCCGCGCGGCTGCTCGACGAGGGGCTGGCGCGATTCCCCGACTCCTGGGATCTACACGACCGCTACCGCGGGCGCCTGCTGGCCGACCGCGGCATTCAGGCTCTGGAGCGCGCCTACGAAAAACGCCTTCAGGCGCCGAACGCGCCGCTGAATCTGCCCTGGTACGCCGGCGTCGCCTCCTTCGTGACGGCGGAATACCACCGCCGCGCCGGCGCCGCCGCCGAGGCCGACGCCGCTTATCAGCGGGCGGGCGCGCATCTGGCGCGCAGCATCGCCGCCAATCCCTCCAACCAGGATCCGGCCAGCCACTATCAGGCTCTCTCGTCCGCCGGCCGCGCGCGCCTGGCGCTGGAGCGCGGGGATCTGGACGCGGCGACGACCTTGTTGTCAGCGGCCTTCGCCTACCGCCCGGCTTCCGCCGCGACGCTCGACGGCCTCAATCTCTCGCCGGCCGACACCTCGCGCACGCTGCGCGCGCGGCTGCTGGAAGCGGAGCGCGCCGACCTACTCTCACAATTGGAGGCTGCGCTCGCCCAAGTGGATCCGGCGCTGCTGGGCCTGCCGGCCTACGAGCGGCCGCAGGCCCCGCAGTGAGCCGACGCTAGCCGATCGCCACCTTCACCACGTTGCTCTTGCGGCAACTGCTGTGTTCCACGGCCTGAAGCAAACCTGACCGGCCCGCCATCACGAGCGGCACGAGGAAGCGGAAAGTGGCACGTTTACTGCCGTCCACCGTCTCCGTGTCCACGAGCATGGCGCCGGCGACGTCGACGGCAAGCCCCGGACAGCCCGGCACCGAAGTCGCGCCCGCGGTCAGGTTGCCGACCAAATAAACCTTGGTGCCGGCGGAGCCGCCGAGAATCGAGATTTCGTTGCTCAGGCCGGCCAGCGCCGGAGTGAGCCGCCCCAGCGCGAGGCCGCTCGGGACCGGCGTCAGACGGTAGGCGCGGAGATCGGAGGTGCCGATCTTGGTGCCGAAGCCGGCGATCTGGCCTGACGCGTTGATGGCGCGCGCCTCTTCCATCACGATTCCGCAGCCGTGAGGAACCTGATCGTTGAGATTCACCCAGGTTCCACCGGGTGTTCTCGCGTAGGCCACCGTGGCGCCGAGGAAACCGCAGGTGGCGACGATCCAGTTTGCCGCGTTGACTTCGTAGGGGGTGCAAGCGCCGACAGGCGAACCCAGATCCGTCATGCCACTGGCCGGCGTCCAGCGGAATCCGTGCACGGCGCCGCCCGCCGTGCCGGCCCAGCCCGTGACGATCTCGCCGTCCGCGATGCCCTCTGCGTAGGAATAAGTGAACAAGGCCGGGTTGTGAATGCTCGTCGGCGCAGTCGCGCCCGGGCTCCAGTACACGGCTTCGGGACCGACGCCGGGATTGTTGGACCAGCCCACGATCGAGCCGCCCGTGTTGACGTCGTAACCCCAGGAGCCGAGTCCCCCGAGATCGTTCAAATCCTCCATGGCGCCGGCGTGGCGGAACGCGTGCCCCCATCCAAGCGCCGTCTTGGCGAGCCCCGTGATCGTTCCGCCGGCATTGATGGCGCTGGCGCGGGCATCCGGCCCGCCAAGATCGCCAAGATCCGCTGGCAATGCTCCAGGCGCGGACCAGCGCACGGCGCGCGGCACGCCGGAACCGTCAGCTGACATGCCGACGATGGCATCGGAATTGTTCAGGTCGTAAGCCTCCGCCAGCGATCCGCCGGGCAGCGGCACGAGAGTGGTGAAGGTCGTTCCGTCCCAGTGGAAGCCCTGCCAGACGCCGACGCCGATCACGTGGAATCCCGCGACGTCTCCGGAATCGTTGATGCCGTAGCCGTAGGTGTGAAAACTGCCGGGCGGCGGCTCGATGAGATCCACCGCGTAGACTTGCGCTGAGACGAGTGACGAGAGTAGGAGGTGAATTGTGAGAGAGAGCATGGGG
The DNA here is from genome assembly GCA_964453755.1 of uncultured Planctomycetales bacterium. GTDB lineage: Bacteria > Planctomycetota > UBA1135 > UBA1135 > UBA1135 > JAQBVK01. The sequence continues at coordinate 769 of CAYVPL010000222.1, read as the reverse complement.
GTTCCGCCGCGCCTCTTCGGCTCGGGGCTCCGCGCATCATGCTAGCCCGATTTGAAAATCCTGCCGGGGGCAATTACCTCAGGATCGGTGCCATTTCTGGCCCTGCGGCGTGTCCTCGAGCACGATGCCGGCGGCCGTGAGTTCTTTGCGAATGGCGTCGGAGCGGGCGAAATCCTTGGCGAGGCGCGCGGCCTGGCGCTCGGCGACGAGGGCCGCGACGCGCGCGTCGTCGTAGCCGCCCTCCGGCGCCGCCGGCGCCGGATCGAACAGGCTGAAAATCCGGTCGGCTTCCTCGAGGAACGTCAGGGCGCTCGCGGCCTCGTTCGGCGACCAGGTCTCGCGCAGGAAACGATTCCTCATTTCGTAGAGCGCCGCGATCGCGGCGGACGCGTTCAGATCGTCGGCCAGCCCGGCCCAGAAGGCCGCGGCCTCCGGCGGCTCGCCGGCGATCGGCAGCGCCGGCCCGGCGGCGGCGCGCAGGCGGCCGCGGAAATCCTGCAGCGACTTGCGGCCCTCGGCTGCGCCCCGGAGCGCCTCCCAGGTGAAGTTGAGCGGGCCGCGGTAGTGCGCGCGCAGCGCGAAGAAGCGGTAGTCGCGCGGCGTGAAGCCGTGCGCGATCACGTCGTCCAGCGAATACACGTTGCCCAGGGACTTCGACATCTTGCCGCCGTCCATCTGCAGGAATTGCGTGTGCATCCACAGGCCGGCGAAGGGCTTGCCGTGCGCCGCCTCGCTCTGCGCGATCTCGCATTCGTGGTGCGGGAACACG
>CAYVPL010000221.1:0-4590 GCA_964453755.1 uncultured Planctomycetales bacterium | reverse complement strand
CCGTCGTTGCAGTACTGACCAGCTCCGAAGCACTCATTCGGGGCGGTCCAGTGATAGCCGAGACAAAGATGAGCAGGAGTTGCCCCGGTTTGAATCGCGGCGCTTGCGGCAGCGACTGCAACCGAGAGCCAAAGGAGAATTCGTGACATGAGGTGTTACTGGAATGAGAAGGGATCGAAGTCGGAGTCTTGCTCAGGCAGGACTACCGGAAAATTGCCATGCGGTAACCCTGGAGGGGGCCAAGTCAGGACACTGCTGATTCGCCGCACGCGGTCTTGACTACGAACCGCCGCAAGCAGATCGTAGACGCCGGGCCGGATGAATCGGCCATGCGGCCAAACTCCTAGCTGAATCCCGAAGTGGGATTCGGCAGGATGCGGAGCCTCCCTGTGCGGGAAAAGCAGCGCCCGGATGTCCAACTGCCTGCCATACGTGTCGCAGATCGTGTACTCGATCCATTGTTCGCCGGGCGCCAACCGCACCAGAACGTCTTCCGATGTGGCGCCAGGAGGCACTTGAAACGTTTGGCCGGGAGCGAAGCCTGGATCCTCACCGTCTCCGAGGCTATCGGAGGACATCTCCCAGTCCCGGCCTTCGGCGAGAAACTCATATCTTCCGATCGGCAGTGCGGCGCGATACCGCTTGCCTGCGACTAGGCGCAACTCCGCATAGGTGAACGCAGGATCTCCCGGCTCGTCCGGTTGACCCTCCAGCACGCCCAATCGGATGCGCAATTCTTCAGGAGGTTCGGCAAGGAAGGCTTCGTCAGGAATAAGCCGGAATTGTACCCATGGGTGCCGAGGCAGTTGCTGCGTCTGATCATCAGGGAAGCGATGTACCGTGAAGGCTGGATCGCTGAGCGGAAGCACCGGCACCTCCATGGCCGCCACGATCTGCCCGTCCACCACCAGCCCTGCACGTCCCAAGGATTCCGTGACCCATTCGGTCTCGGTGAACAATTGAAGATAAACCTCTTCCTCGACGGGATCGAAAAGCCCGGCGCCTGTGAGCCGATCGAGCAGTGAGTTTCGGATGAGGGTCGGAATCGCGAAGCCAAGGCCTGTCCGGACGCCAGTTCCGAAATTGCAGGTCATCGTGGCTCGCCATTGCCGATTGATCGCGATGACGTAGCCCAGGATGCGACGCAGTCGGATCTCGAGTTCTATCACCTGGGAGGCAGCGTCCGCGCACTGCTGGTGCGGTGCGTACCCCTCCTTGCCCACGCGGAACTGGATCCTCCCGTGTCGCTCGCTGAGCCGAAACGCAGCATTCCCGTCCGAATCGGTCAGGTATTCTGAGCGCGGCTCGAGGATGGCGAAATCGAGAATGGGAATGATCCTAGCGCCCGAGATTGGATTGCCGGCAAGGTCCATTACACGGAGGCGCAACTCGATCGTCGGCGCAATCGTGAGATTCAGTACTTTGTCCGGCGCTGAGAATTCCACGGCGCTGATCGCCGCGATGCCATCTTGCCAGGTAACGCTTGCCGGAATGACGGGCTGGCGCGCGTGTCGGAGCAAGTACGAGGCGAGAGCGGACGGGATCACCCCTGCACCGTCCTCCACTTCGTACGTTGCGGGGCCTTGCTCCACCGAATCCGTTCGCAGCATGCCGGTAACAGGAACGCGCTCACCATTCTTGAGGACTTGGAATCGGACCGCAGCGTCCTGGCCGAACTGCGACGAGAGCACGGCCTCGCGGAGCATCTCAGACGGGGGCTCAGTTTCAGCCTCTATTGCCGCGAGGTCCACAGACGGCGACGAACGGGCGATCGGAGCAGCACTCGAAGGACGCAACAGCCACCACATGAGAAGGAGGCAAAGGAAGGCGATCAGGGTTCCGAGGAGGCGGCTGCGGGTCACGAATCAGACCTTGGCTGAGCGACGAATGGTTAGGCTCGCTCCTGCGAGCGCGAGTGCAAAGAGGGCCCCGGCTAGGGAAGACCGGCCACGGCTGCCCAATTCGCCCAGGAATCCGAGGCAAAGGCAGTCCCGGAGGGGTGGCCCGATCCATGCGAAAAGGAAGAGTCCGCCGCAGAGTGAGCTTCCAGCGACCCAGGCGAGCAGTCCATTCTTCCGGAACAGAAGCAAGGCACCGACGGATCCCTCGAGGAAGATCGCCAGGAGGTAGCCATACCGGAACGGATGGTGAAGGATCTCCTGGATGGAAGCCGTCTTGAGGGTGGCTAGGCCAATCAACATCCCGCCGAGGATCCCCGCGAGCAACTCAAGCAGGAACCGACTGCGGTCACCCACTCCGGCGCCGAGCGCTTTGGAGGGCGGGAGGGCGGGAGGGCGGGAAGGCACCGGCTTGTTGTGCTTAGAAATTATTGATCAAGCCTTGAACTGTCAACTCATAGCTTGTCTGACCGGGCGGCCAGGAATGCCACCAGATCGCGGATTTCCTGGTCCTTGAGGAAGGGGCGCAGGACCGGCATGGCGGAGACCTCTCCGGGCCAGCCGGCGGCGATGGCGGCGTTGGGCTCGAGGATGGATTGGAGGATCTGGGCTGGCGTGAGCCGCGCCCCCACCGCGCTCAGATCCGGACCCACCACCCCGCCCGCGCCGTCCACGGCGTGACACGCGGCGCACACCGCCACGGGATGAGAGCGGAAGAGTTGCGCGCCGCGCGCGGGATCGCCGCCTTGATCGAGCGGCGCGGCCGGAGCTTCCGGCGCGCCGCCGGCGGGCAGCTCGCGGCCGGTCGCGCGCGCCACGCGGTTGGCGAGAGCGCCGATGCCCGGTCCGCCGGCCAGCGCGCGCAATTCCAAATCGTCAAAGAAGACCGGGCCGACCGACTGCCCCCACCCGCCGTAGAGGCAGTTGAGGCTGAGCGCGCGCTCCTGCGGACCGGTCGTGAACTCCAACTCGACCTGCTGCCAGTCGCCGGGCGCGGTCACGGCGCTGCTCACGGTCTGGCCGCGGGCGTGCAGGTTGAGCAGCGCGCCGAAGGCGTTGCCGAGCGGGCGGAAGCCATCCTCGGCGCGGATCCAGGCCGTCAGCAGGTAACGCGTGTTCGGCTCGACCTGCAGGTCCGCGCACCAGGAGGTGTCGGAGCCGCGCGCGGAGTTCATGCGCACCGCGCGTGAGCCATTGCGGCCGACGCCTTCCTGCCAGGCGTGCTCGGCTTGACCGCTGTAGGTGCGCGGCTGCCAGGATGCGGGGCGCGCCGGGTCGGCGGCATCCGCCTCTTCGAAGCCGGAATTGGGAATCAAATTCGGGCCGGGCTCGCCGGCGGCGGCGGATTCGGCGGCGAGGGCCGGGCCCAGCGCGGTCAGGAAGCCGCCGGGATGGCGCGCCGCGGCCGCCAGCAGCGCGCTGGGCAGCCAGGGATCCTTCTGCACCTCGGGCAGGCCGGCCTGCGCGGCCAGCGCGGCGCCGAGCGCCTCGCTTTCCTCCGTCAGCAGCGCGGCGCGCACGAAAGCCCAGCGGCGCACAGCCAGATCGGCGTCGCCGAGCACGCCGCTCTCGATCAGATCGCGCGCGCGCAGCGGCACCGATTCGTCGGCCAGCGCGCGCTTGCGCTCGGCCGCATCCGGGCTGCGCAGCGAGAACGCGGTGCGCGGCACGGCAGCGGCGGCCGGCAGCGGGCGCGCGCCGGCTGGCGCGTCCGCGGGCAGCACGCGCCAGATGCGGCCGTGGTGCTGATCCCGCAGCGGATTGACGTGCGCGTTGCCGCGGCCGTTCTCGGCGCGGAATCCGCCCCACTCGGGCGTGGGCGTGGGATTGTGCTGCACGATGAAATCCGCGAAGTCGGCGATCCACACCGCGCCGTCCGGGCCGACCTCGGCCTGCACCGGCGCGAACCATTCGTCGCTGCTGGAGATCAGGTTCCAGCCGTCGCGCGCGCGGTAGCCGCTGCCCTCCGGCACGATCGTCAGACGGGACACGAGGTGGCCGGTGGGCTCGCAGATCAGCGCGTCGCCCTGGAAGTCCGCGGGGAACAGCGGCGACTCGAGGAAGCGGTGGCCGGCGGCCGCGGTGTAGCCGCCGAAGAAGTCCACCTGCCGCAGCAGGGTGATGGGATGGAGCGCGGTGAAGTCGTGGATCGGCGCGGCGCCGGGGTGGCCGGGGTCGGCCGCGGCCAGCGCGGGTTTCGGCACGCCGACGAAGAAGGTGGGCGCGCCGTTGGCCGTGGAGCCGAAGATCTCGCCGTCGGCGCGGAAACCGAGGCCCCACGTGTTGTTGGAGAACTGGCCGACGAACTCCATGCCGCTGCCGTCGGCGTGGCAGCGCCAGAGGCCCTGGCCGAAGCTGACTTCCTGGCCGCCGGCGCCCGGACCGCGGAAGCCGGCGTAGCCGACCGCCCCCCACAGGCGGCCGTCGGGGCCCCAGGTCAGGTTGCTGGGGCCGGCGTGCGTGTCCGAGCGGCCGAATCCGGTGAGCAGGGTGCTGACGCGCTCGCAGCGGTCGTCGCCGTCGGCGTCGTGCAGGAAGAGCAGGCGCGGCGGCTGGGCGACGATGAGGCCGCCGGGTGCTTTGACAATTCCAGTGGCGACGTTGAGGCCTTCCGCGAAGGGCAGGAAGGAATCGGCGCGGCCGTCGCCGTCGCGGTCCTCGCAGATGAGGATGCGGTCGCGGCCTTGGCCGT
>CAYVPL010000220.1:0-4673 GCA_964453755.1 uncultured Planctomycetales bacterium | reverse complement strand
CGCGCCGCCGGCCGCGCGCGTCGCCATGGACGACGTCGCGGTGGTGCAGTACACCGGCGGCACGACCGGCGTGTCGAAGGGAGCGGAACTCACGCACCGCAATCTTTCCTACAACGCGCAGCAATGCAGCGCCTGGTTCACCGGCCTCGAACCGGGGCACGAGGTGCTGCTCAACGCGCTGCCGATGTTTCACATCTTCGGACTGACCATCGGCACCATCTGGCCGATGGCCGGCGGCGCCTGCATCGTGCTGCAGGCCAATCCGCGCGATCTGCCGACCATGGTGCAGAACCTGGTCAAGCACCGCGTCTCGCTGTTCCCGGCCGTGCCCGCTCTGTACAACGCCATCAACGATTTTCCCGGCGTGGATCGGCTGGATCTGTCCTCCGTCAAGTACTGCTTCAGCGGTAGCGCGCCGCTGCCGGAAGACGTGCAGCGCCGCTTCGAGCAGCTGACGGGCGCGATCATCGCCGAGGGCTTCGGTCTGACCGAAACCTCGCCGGTGGCGACCGTGAACCCGTTGCGCGGGCTGCGCAAGATCGGCCACATCGGCATTCCGGTGCCGGACACGGACGCGAAGATCGTCGATGCCGAGAACCCGGCGCAGGAAATGCCGCCGGGCAAGCCCGGCGAGCTGCTCGTGCGCGGCCCGCAGGTGATGAAGGGTTACCTGAACAGCCCGGAAGAGACTGCGAGGATCCTGCGCGACGGATGGCTCTTCACCGGCGATCTCGCGGTGATGGACGAGGACGGCTTCTTCAAGATCGTCGGCCGCAAGAAGGACATGATTCTGTGCGGCGGCTACAACGTCTATCCCGACGAAATCGACCGCGTCCTGATGGCCCATCCCAAGGTTTTCGAGTCTTGCACCATCGGCGTGCCGGATCCGCGCCGCGGCGAGAACGTGAAAGCTTTCATCGTGCCGAAGCCGGGCGGCCCGCGGCCGACCACCGAGGAATTGGACGCATGGTGCCGCGAACAGCTGGCCGCCTACAAGGTGCCGCACCTCTGGGAGTTCCGCACCGAGCTGCCCAAGTCCTCCATGATGAAACTGCTGCGCCGCGTGTTGCGCGACGAGGAAATCGCCAAACAGAAGGCCGCGAGCCGGACCTGAGATGAGCGACGCCCCGCCCTTCACGCCGCCGGATCTGACCGGCAAAGTCGCCATCGTCACCGGCGCGAGCCGCGGCATCGGCAAGGAAATCGCGCTCGCGTTGGCCCGCGCCGGCGCCGATCTGGTGATCGCCGCGAAGAGCGAGCAGGGCCGCGACCGTCTGCCCGGCTCGATCCACGAGACCGCCGAGGCCGTGCGCGCGCTGGGCCGCCGCGCGCTGCCGGTGAAGACCGACGTCCGCGCTCCGGAAGAAGTCGAGGCGATGGTGGCGGCCGCCGCGGCCGAGTTCGGGCGCATCGACGTGCTGGTCAACAACGCCGGCGCGCTGCATTGGCGCAGCATTCCCGACACGCCGCCGAAGCGCTTCGACCTGGTGCACGAAGTCAACGTGCGCGGCGCCTACTGCGCCGTGCACTACGCGCTGCCGCACTTGCTGCGCGCCGGCGGCGGCTGCGTGATTCAGATGTCGCCGCCGCTCGACTTGCGCCTGCTCGGCGGCAAGGTCGCCTACGGCATCAGCAAACTAGGCATGAGCCTCCTGGCCATCGGCCTGGCGCAGGAGTGGGGGCACACCGGCTTGCGCTCCTGCGCGCTGTGGCCGGTGACGGCCATCGAATCCTTCGCGACCATCAATCACGGCCTCGGCGGGCCCGAGCAATGGCGCAAACCCGCCATTCTGGCCGACGCCGTGCTGGCCGTGCTCAAACTGCCCCTGGCCGACGTGCAGGGCAAGTGCCTGCTCGACGAAGAAGTGCTGACGGCCGCCGGCGTGCAGGATTTTGCGCGCTATCTGTGCGTGCCGGGCGGCAAGCCCTTGCGCATCGTCGGCCGCGATTCTTCGGCCGGCATCTGGCAATCCTGAGCCGGGTTCAGGATGGCGGCGCCGGCGGCAGCAGGCGCAAATACAGCTCGCGCACCGCGGCGGCGTGCTCGCGCACGGTCTCCGTCTGCCAATCGTCGGTCGCCACCGCCTCCAGGTAGTCCACGCGCACGGCGCCGGAACGGATCAGCCAGGAGCGCGACGAGTTCAGTTCGGCGAAGCCGCGCAGCACCACGGGCAGCACGGGCGCGCGCGTGGCGATCGCCAGGTGAAAGGCGCCGAGCTTGAACTCCTGCAGCCCGCCGCGGCGCGAGCGCGTGCCCTCCGGCGCCATGAAGACCTTGCACTGCCGCTCCCGCACCAGCGCCGCCGCGGCGGCGAGGCTGGCCACGGCTTGATCGCGGTCTTCGCGGTCGATCGCAATCATGCCCAGCCGCCGCATCACCAAGCCGATGACCGGGATGCGATGAAACTCCTTCTTGTAGATCACCGTCGAGTTCGCGTCCCACTGCGTGGCCAGCACCATCAGGTCCAGCAGGCTGACGTGATTGAAGAGCAGCAGCGCGGCGCCCGGTTGCGCTCGCCGCGCGGCGCCGTGCACTTCCACGCGCACTCCAAACAGAGCGAGCAGGATGCGGCCCCAGGCGTGCACCCAGGCCGTTTGCCGGCGACGCATGAATCCGGGCGCCAACACCAGCAGCAGCAGCACCGCGCCGGCGATCAGAAAGGCCAGCAGCAGCGCGAGCGGGAAGACCAGCACGGCGCGCGCCAGGCCGCCGCGCGGGGGGGGGCGCCAATCGAGGTCCGCGGCTGCCGAGGCGCGAACTTCAGCCACGCTCGCCGCGCACGCGCGTGCCCTGCTTTTCCAGCCAGGCGGCCAGGCGCGCGCGGTGGTCGCCCTGCAGCACGATCAGTCCGGCGGCCTCGTCGAGGGTGCCGCCGCAGCCGAGGCCGCGCTTGAGTTCGGCCAGCAGCGCGGCGCGGCGCAGCGCGGGCACGTCGCGCAGGGTCGTCACGCTGCCGCCGCCGGCGCGCCGCTCGTAGCCCAGGACGACTTCGTTCAGCGGCTTGGCCGCCGCCTTCGCCGCGGCCTTGGCGGCTGCTTCCGCCGCCGGATCGCCGCCTGCTCCCTTGACGCCCATCTTGGCGAAGAGATCCTCGAAGGGCCGGTCGCCACCCACGCGCTCATCATAAGGCCGGCTAGAATCCGCCGCATGTTCGTCGTCACCGGCGGGGCGGGCTTCCTGGGCAGCAATCTGCTGGCCGGCCTCGAGGGCCGCGGGGACCTCGTGGTGGCGGACCGGCTCGGCAGCGACGAGCGCTGGCGCAATCTCGCGAAACGCGAATTGGCGGACGTCGTGCGCCCGGAGGATCTCTTCACTTTCCTCGACGGCGCGCACGGCCGCGTCGAAGCCGTCTTCCATCTGGGCGCGATCTCCGCCACCACCGAGCGCGACGTCGACGCCATCGTCGCCAACAACGTCCGTCTCACCCTGGATCTCGCGGATTGGTGCACGCGGCGCGGCGTGCGCCTGATCTACGCCTCGTCCGCCGCCACCTACGGCGACGGCACGGCCGGCTTCGCCGACGACCATTCGCCCGAGGCGCTCGCCGCGCTGCGCCCTTTGAACGCCTACGGCTGGAGCAAGCATTTCGTGGACCGCCGCATCTCGCGGATGCACGCGCAGGGCGCCGCGCTGCCGCCGCAGTGCGCCGGCCTCAAGTTCTTCAACGTCTACGGCCCCAACGAATATCACAAGGGCCCGATGCGCAGCGTGGCCCTGCAGGTCTGGGAGCGCCTGAGCGCCGGCCAGCCGGCGCGCCTCTTCCGCTCGCACCGCGACGGCGTCGCCGACGGCGGCCAGCAGCGGGACTTCATCTGGGTGGACGACTGCGTCGCAGTCATGCTCTGGCTGCTTGACAATCCCCGCGTCAGCGGACTCTTCAACTGCGGCACCGGCAAGGCCCGGTCCTTCCTCGACCTGGCCAAGGCCGTGTCGGCGGCCATGGGCCAGGAGCCGCGCCTGGAGTGGACCGACACGCCTCCCGAACTGCGCGAGAAGTATCAGTACTTCACTCAGGCTGACGTCGGCCGCCTGCGCGGCGCCGGCTTCCCCGGGCGCTTCACGGAGCTCGAGGAAGGCGTCCGCTTCTACGTGCGCGATTTCCTGCAGCGCGAAGACCGCTACCGATAGGAATTGTCAGAGAATGATGGCCCAGCGCGCCAGCCCCAGCGCGCCGCCGGCCAGCACCACCCAGTGGATCTCGATCTTGAAGCGGGCCAGCGCCGCGAAGGATCCTCCGGCCAGCGCCAGCACGAAGAAATCGACGCCTCCCGCTCCGGACTCGAGGCCGTGCGGGAACACCATGCGCTGCCCGAACCAGACCGCCAGGTTCAGCAGCACGCCCACGACCGCGGCGGAGATGGCGGCCAGCGCGGCCGAAAAGATCGGCAGCTCGCGCAGCCGCTCGATCCAAGGCGCGCCGAGGAAGATCCACAGGAAGCAGGGAACGAACGTCACCCAGGCCGTGATCAGCCCGCCGACGAGGCCGGCGAGCAGCGGATCGAGCCCGCCCGCGTCGCGGAAGGCGGCGAGGAAGCCGACGAAGGAGAGGACGAGGATCAGCGGCCCCGGCGTCGTCTCGGCGAGCGCCAGGCCGTCGAGCATCTCCCCCGGAGCGAGCCAGCCGTACGCGGCGACTGCGGCGTCGGCGACATAGGCGAGCACGGCGTAGGCG
>CAYVPL010000219.1:0-4757 GCA_964453755.1 uncultured Planctomycetales bacterium | reverse complement strand
GGTTCAACTCCCAGACCTGGCCCTCCAGCACGTTGATGCCCTCGACCGCGAACTGCCCGTTCGGGTTGTAGGGATTCCCGTTGCCGTCGCCGCCGACCGAAGACGGGCCGCTGCTCTTGCAGGCCCCCAGGAAGGCGAGGAGGAACAGGGAGGCCGTGGATCGATTCATGCCGCCTATCATGCCTTCCCATCTACGCAAAAAACGAGCCAAGTTCCGGCAGCGGTAAGGTCCGCCAGGCGCGACTTCGCGCACCTTGCCTGAGCGGTTTCGAACGGATGGGCCCTCCGCCGGACCTCCCGGCACCGCGGGCGCCGCTGCTCCAGGCTGCAGGGGCGCTGCTGCGAACCGGAATGACCGGGACCCTCGGCCAAAGATCGGCAAAAGGGGGTCCCACTGGAGCCCTCTGGTGCTACTTTCGATTGTCATGTCCATTCCCTCACTATTCCTCCTTTGGATGGCGGCCTCAGCGGCGCCGGCGCCGGCGAGCCAGCAGGCCCTCGCCGCAGAGCCGATTGCGACCGGCCTCAGCTGGCAGGACCGCCTCACGCAAGTGACCTTCGCGCCGGGCGACGACGCCTCGCGGGTTTTCCTGCTCCTTCAAACCGGCCAGATCCGCATCCTGCTGAACGACGTTCTGCTGCCGGCGCCCTTCCTGGACGTGAGCGCCAAACTCACCAGCGCCGGCAACGAGCAGGGCCTGCTCGGTTTGGCTTTCCATCCGGATTATCGGCAGAACGGCTACTTCTACGTCAATTACACCGACAACAGCGGCGGCGACACGGTGATCGAGCGCTACAGCGTGGATCCCAACGATCCCGACAAGGCGCTGTCCGGCTCCGGCCTGGTGTTGATCGAAATTGACCAGCCCTACTCCAACCACAACGGCGGCTGGATCGACTTCGGGCCCGACGGCTACCTCTACGTCGGCATGGGCGACGGCGGCGACGCCGGCGATCCGGGCAACCGCGCGCAGAGCGGCGGCAGCTTGCTCGGCAAGATGCTGCGCCTCGACGTGGACAATCCGGCCCCGGGCCTCAACTACGGCATCCCGCCCTCCAACCCATTCGTCGGCGATCCGAACGTGCTGGACGAAATCTGGGCCATCGGCATGCGCAATCCCTGGCGGAACGACTTTGACAATCTCACCGGCGACTTGTGGATCACCGACGTCGGCCAGAGCGCGTGGGAAGAGATCAATTTCGAGCCGGCCGGCACTGGCGGCCGCAACTACGGCTGGCGCACCATGGAGGGGATGCACTGCTTCAGCCCGCCCACGGGCTGCAACCAGTCGGGCCTGACGTTGCCGGTGTACGAGTCGGCCTACGGCGGCTCGCCGTACCGCTGCGCCCTCATCGGCGGAGTGCTCTACCGCGGCCGGCAGATGGCCAACATGCACGCGCGTTTCTTCTTCTCCGATTTCTGCAGCCAGCAGACCTGGAGCTTCCGGCAGTCCGGCGGGGGAGTTTCGGATTTCGTGGATCACACCGCCGAACTCCTTCGTCCCAACGGGCAGAACCTCGGCTCGATCCGCAGCCTCGGCGAGAATGCCGACGGCGAGATCTACGTCGTGACCCAGAACGGCAGCGAGATCTATCGCGTCGTGCCACGCGGGCTGCGGCTGCGCATGCCGCGTCTGATGGCGGGCAGCAACGTCGCGGTGCCGGTGACCGGCGGAACCGCGGGCGGCATCACGGGACTCTTCTTCAGCCTGAACGGCCTGGGCGCCACCGTGATTCCTCAGGCGCAGGTCACGCTCGGCATCCGCAACGCGCAGTTGATCGGCGCCGTGACGGCCAACGGCGCGGGCGCCGCGACCTTCTCCGGCTTGGTGCCGTCCAGCCTGCAGAATCGCACCCTCTGGCTGCAGGCGGCCCAGGTGGGGGTCCAATCCAACATCGCCATCGCGACCGTGGACTGAATCGGCCGCAGGGCCGCAGACAGCCTGTGATAGGCTTGAGGGAGCATGAACTGCCAATCCATCCCCTCTGCTTTCGGCTTGCTCGCGCTGCTTGCGGTGCCCGCCGCCGCCCAGCAGCCGCTGGCCCTCGAACCCATCGCCAGCGGCCTGAACGCGCCGGTGCAGGTGACCTTCGCTCCGGGCGACGACACCAGCCGGCTCTTCATCGTGACCCAGTACGGCAAGATCCGCCTGGTCAAGAACGACGTGCTGCAGCCGGTGGAGTTTCTCGACATTCACTCCAAGCTGACTTTCGCCGGGGAGATGGGCCTGCTCGGCTTGGCCTTCCACCCGGATTACGAGCAAAACGGCTACTTCTACGTCAATTACACCGACAACAGCGGCGGCGACACGGTGATCGAGCGCTACAGCGTGGATCCCAACGATCCCGACAAGGCGCTGTCCGGCTCCGGCCTGGTGTTGATCGAAATTGACCAGCCCTACTCCAACCACAACGGCGGCTGGATCGACTTCGGGCCCGACGGCTACCTCTACGTCGGCATGGGCGACGGCGGCGACGCCGGCGATCCGGGCAACCGCGCGCAGAGCGGCGGCAGCTTGCTCGGCAAGATGCTGCGCCTCGACGTGGACAATCCGGCCCCGGGCCTCAACTACGGCATCCCGCCCTCCAACCCCTTCGTCGGCGACCCGAACGTGCTCGACGAGATCTGGGCGCTCGGCCTGCGCAATCCGTGGCGCAACGACTTTGACAATCTCACCGGCGATTTGTGGATCGCGGACGTCGGCCAGAGCACCTGGGAAGAAATCGACTTCGAGCCGGCCGGCGTCGGCGGCCGCAACTACGGCTGGCGCATCATGGAAGGCGCTCACTGCTACAGCCCGCCGTCCAACTGCAATCAAACCGGCCTGATCCTGCCGATCCAGGAGTACAACCACAGCGGCTCGCCCTTCCGCTGCTCCATCACCGGCGGCATCCTCTACCGCGGCAGGCAAATGGCCGACATGCACGCGCGCTACTTCTACGGCGACTACTGCAGCGGCCAGACCTGGAGCTTCCGCAATCAAGGCGGCGCCGTGGCGGACTTCCAGGATCACACCAACGAATTGCTGACGACGGGCGGCGGCGCGCTGGACACCATCGTGTCTTACGGCGAGGACTCCGACGGCGAGGCCTACGTGATCTCACAGGCCACGAGCACGGTCTACCGCATCATTCCCGCCGGCCTGCGTCTGCGCATGCCGCACCTGACGGCCGGCGCGCCGACCAGCGTCACGGTGACGAACGGCACGCCCAACCGCACCGCCGGCCTCTTCTACAGCCGCGTCGGCCTCGGCTCGACGCCGCTGCCGCCGGCCGGCGTGACCCTCGGCATCGCCAACGGCACGCTCATCGCCGCGCTCACGACGGACGGCGCCGGCAGCGTGAGTTTCGCGGGCACGGTGCCCGCGGGCCTGCAGGATCGCACGATCTGGCTGCAAGCGGCGCAACTCAACAAGACTTCGAACATCGCCGTGGAGACCGTCGAATAGCCATGCTGGCCCCGACACTCGCCCTGCTCCTGACCGCGGCCGCGCCGCAGCAGCCCATCACCACGGAACAGGTGGCGATCGGCCTGAACACGCCGCATTGGGTGTGCGCCGCGCCCGGCGACGACGCTTCGCGCATCTTCGTGCTCACGCACTGGGGCCGCATCCGCATCGTCGAGAACGACGTCATCAACCCGACGCCTTTCTTGGACATCCACGCGCTCGTGACCTTCGACGGCAACGAGCAGGGCGCGCTGGGCATGGTCTTCCATCCGGATTACGCGCAGAATCGCGTCTTCTACGTCACCTACGTGGACGTCAACGGCGACTGGGTGCTGGCCCGCTACCTGCGCGACGCGAACGATCCCAATTTGGGCGATCCCAACAGCGCCCAGATCCTGCTCACCATCCCGCATCCGATCATCTGGCACCACGGCGGCTGGATGGAATTCGGCCAGGACGGCTATCTCTACATCGCCACCGGCGACGGCGGCGGCGTCGGCGATCCTTACGACAGCGGCCAGCGCGGCGACACGCTGCTGGGCAAGTTGCTGCGCATCGACGTGGACGGCGGGTTCCCTTACGCGATTCCGCCCGGCAATCCCTACGTCGGCGATCCGCTCGTGCTCGACGAGATCTGGGCCTTCGGCATCCGCAATCCGTGGCGCGGCGACATGGACGACCTCACCGGCGACATCTGGTTCGGCGACGTCGGCCAGGACACCTGGGAGGAAGTGGACTATCTGCCGGCTGGGCAGGCGGGCGCCAACTTCGGCTGGCGCATCGTCGAGGGCTTTCATTGCTACGCGCCGCCGGTCGGCTGCAATCAAGCCGGCATGACGCCGCCGATCCACGAGTATCAGCACGCGAACGGCCCGCAGGGCTACCGCTGCTCAATCACCGGCGGCCACGTCTATCGCGGGCGCGCCATGGCCACGATGCAGGGCCGCTTCTTCTTCGGCGACTACTGCTCCGGCGAAATCTTCTCCACCCGCACCGACGGCGTCGGCACCGTGGACTTCCGCGAACACTACGCGGAGTTGAGCGACGCGCTCGGCCCCAACGTCAACGTGGTCGGCTTCGGCCAGGATGCGGACGGCGAAATCTACGTCTGCAACCAGGCCGACGGCAGCGTGCACCGCATCGTGCCGGCCGGACTGCGCCTGCGCGTGCCGCAATTGCTGGCCGGCGGCGCCGGCGCGCTGACTCTCGAAGGCGGCAAGCGCAACCAGCCCTACGCCATCCTCTACAGCCTGAGCGGCCTCGGCAGCACGCCGGTGCCGCCGGCCAACGTGGTCCTGGATCTCGCCC
>CAYVPL010000218.1:0-4783 GCA_964453755.1 uncultured Planctomycetales bacterium | reverse complement strand
GGCCGAGCGCGCGCAGGATCGCGGCGTCGGCGCGCGCGGCCAGCTCCGGATCGTTGTAGGTGGCGCCAATGCTCTCGTCCAGCACCGTCACCTCGGGCAGCAGATCCTCCGGGAATCCGGCGGCGCGCGCTTCGTTGAGGGCGGTGCGCTCGATCGCGGCCAGCAGGTGGCTGCGCACCTCCGGCGTGTAGGAGCGCACCGTCAGCTGCAGTTTGACTTCGTTCGGAATGATGTTGTGCTTGGTGCCGCCGTGGATCGAGCCGACGGTGACGACGGCGGCTTCCAGCGCCGAAATCTCGCGGCTGACGATGCTTTGCAGGCCGACGACGATGCGCGCCGCCAGCACCACCGGATCGTGCGTGACCTCCGGAGTCGAGCCGTGGCCGCCTTTGCCGCGCACGAGTACGTCCACCGAGTCCACGTTGGCCAATGCGTAGCCGGGCCGCGAGCCGACGGCGCCGGAGGGCAATTCGGCGCTGACGTGCAGCGCCAGGCAGAAGTCGGGCTTGCCGACGCGCTCGTAGAGGCCGTCCTCCAGCATGGCGCGGGCGCCCGCGCCGCGCTCCTCGGCCGGCTGCGCCACCAGGATCAACCGTCCGCTCCAGGAGCCGCGCTCGGCGGCCAGCCGCCGCGCCACGCCGCTCCACACCGTCATGTGCACGTCGTGGCCGCAGGCGTGCATCACCCCCACCTCGCCGCCGTCGCCCGGAACCCGCACTTGGCTGGCGAAGTCCAGGCCGGTCTCTTCGACGATCGGCAGCGCGTCCATGTCGCAGCGGATCAGCAGCGTCGGACCCTCGCCGTTCTGCAGCACGCCCGCCACGCCGTGGCCGCCGATCTTCTCGGTGACCTCGTAACCGGCATCGCGCAGCACCTGCGCCATGCGTGCCGCGGTCCTCGCCTCCTGGAACGAGAGTTCGGGCGCGGCGTGCAGCTCGCGGTAGAGCGCGACCAGGCCGTCGAGATCGCGTTCCAGACCGGCCGGCGCCGCCGGAGTCTGGGCGCAGGCAGCCAGCAGGAGCAGGGACAGCACGGCTAACTGCGCAGGATTTCGAGGAAGGCGCGCACCATGGTGCCGCGCCCGCCGGTCGTGAGATACGAGCGCTTCGGGCCCTCCCAGGCCGTGGCGGCGATGTCCAGGTGCACCCACGGGATTTCCTCCACGAAGAAGCTGAGGAAGCAGGCGCCCGCGATGGTGCCTGCGCCCTGGTTCGGGGCGTAGATGTTCTGCAGGTCGGCGTAGGTGCCGCGCGTGAGATCGCGGTAGTCCTCGGTGATCGGCAGCTGCCACATCGGTTCGCCGGCGCGCCCGCCGGCGGCGATGGTCTCCTCGATCGCCTTCTGGTCGTTGCCGAGCACCGCGGTGTGCAGATGCCCGAGCGCGATGCTGGCCGCGCCGGTCAGCGTGGCGACGTCGTAGATGCGGTCCGGCTTGATCTTGCGCGCGGTGTAGGTCAGGCAGTCCGCCAGCACCAGCCGGCCCTCGGCGTCGGTGTTGTGCACCTCGATGGTCAGTCCGTTCATGGCCGTGCGGATGTCGCCGGGGCGCTGCGCCTTGCCGTCCGGCATGTTCTCGACGCAGCCGAGCACGCCGTGCACCTCGTAATGGCATTCGGCGCCCAGAGCCAAGGCGTGGAAAGTCGCCAGCACCGCCGCCGCGCCGCACATGTCGAACTTCATGTCCTGCATGTTGCCGGAGGGTTTGATCGAGATGCCGCCGGTGTCGAAAGTCAGACCTTTGCCGACCAGCGCGACTCGGCCCTTGCTGCGGCCCTGCGGGCGATAGCTCAGGTGCACGAGTTGCGGCTCTTCGGGGCTGCCCAGCGCCACGCCCAGCAGCGAACCGGCGCCCATCTTCTCCAGCTCGCGCCGGCCGTGGACCTTGATCTTGATGCGCGGCGACGAGGCCGCGACCTTGCGCGCCCGCTTCGCGAACTCGGGCGGCGTCAGCACGTTGGGCGGCAGGTTCTGCAGTTCGCGCGCGAACCAGTTGGCGCGAGCGGCGATCTCGCCGGCGGCGGCTTCGGCCGCGGCGGCGGAGCCGGAAGTGCCGGACAGGGTCAGGGTGCGCACGCCCGCCTCCTTGCGGCCCTGCTTCATCACCGCCGGGTCGTCGCCGGCCACGCCCGCGCCTTCGGCGGCGGCCTGCGCGAAGCCCGGCTTGTCCGGCAGTTCGCTCAAGTCCAGCACCAGCCCGGTCTTCTTCATGGATTCGGCAAGATTGCGCGCCGTGCCCGCGGCTTCGCGAACGTCTTCCGCGCTGAGCTTCTTCAGTTCCGGCGCGCGCAGCAGCAGCCAGCGGCGGCCGCCTTCGCCGCGCAGCAGGATCGGCGAACTGCCGTCCCCGGCCAGATCCTCTTTCCACTGCGAGGCCGGCGGAGCGCCGGCGGGCAGCTTGGGCTGGGCCCCTTTGGGCAGGATGAAGGCGTGGAGGTCGTTGCGGCCGGCGGCCGCGCGGTCTTGGACTCGGATGCGCATGAGGGTTGTTTGGGGGAATTACATGCCGGCGTAGGCCGGGCCGCCGCTCTCGGGAACTTCCCAGTTGATGATCTGGTAAGGGTCGGCGATGTCGCAGGTCTTGCAATGCACGCAATTGGAAGCGTTGATCTTCAGGCTTCCGGGACCGCCGGCGGTGCCCGGCTCCCATTCGTAGACGGCAGCGGGGCAGAAATGCTGGCAGGGATTGCCGTATTCGCGCGTGCAGCGCGAGGCGCAGAGGTCGGGTTCGAGCACGACCAGGTGACAGGGCTGATCTTCCTCGTGCACGGTGCCCGAGTGATAGACGCTGGTCAGCTTGTCGTGCGTCAGAACGTTGTCAAACTTCGGCTTCGGCCGCGGATCGGCGCCGCCGGTCTGCCGGTAGAGGTCGTGGTCGGCCTCGAGGCTCATGCGGCCGCCGGGAAGGCGACCGCCGCTCAGCACGCCCAGGCCCGCCAGCAGCGAGCCGCGCCAGAAGCCTTTCTGGAAGCCTTGGCGGAAGTTGCGCACTTTGTGCAATTCTTCGTGAGCCCAGGAGGCGCGGAAGAGTTCGTCGATGCGCGCCAATTTTTCGGTGCTGCAGCCGCCGGAGGCCAGCGCGTCGGCGGCGGCCTCGGCCGCCAGCATGCCCGATTTGATCGCGAGATGCAGGCCCTTGAGGCGCGCGGCGTTCATGAAACCGGCGGCGTCGCCGACGATCAGGAAACCGTCGCCCCACAGCTTGGGCATGGAGAAGAGGCCGCCCTCGGGCACGGACTTGGCGCCGTAGCGCAGCAATTTGCCGCCTTCGAGGAGGCGGCGCAGGAAGGGGTGCGTCTTCCACTCCTGCATGCGCGCGTGATAGTCGAAGCTCGGGTCGCCATGATCGATGCCGGCGACGAAGCCGAGCGACACGCGGTTGCCGGGCAGGCCGTAGATCCAGCCGCCGCCGTAGGCCCGCGACTCGAGCGGCCAGCCGCCGGTGTGCCAGACCGTGCCCAGCATGTCCGTGCGCCGCACTTCCCACAATTCCTTGATGCCGACGCCCCAGACCTGCGGATTGCGACCCTCCTGCAGGTTTTTCTTGGCGATCAACTGCTTGGTGAGCGAGCCGCGCGTGCCCTCGGCCAGCACCGTGAGGCGGGCGCGAATCTCCATGCCCGGCTGGAAGTTGGACTTCTCCTTCCGCGCCTTGTCGCGGCCCTGGTCCGAGATGCGCACGCCGGTCACAGCGCCGCGATCGTCATAGACCAATTCCGCGCCGGCGAATCCGGGATAGACGTCAATGCCGGCCTTCTCGGCGCGCGCTGCCAGCCACTGCACGAGCTCGGAGGCGGAGACGATCCAGTTGCCGTGGTTGCGGAAAGGCGGCGGCAGCAGCGCGCCCTTCAGCGCGCGGCTGCCCGTTTTCGACAGCCAGTAGAGCGCGTCCTCCGTGACTTCGGCCTGGATCGGCAAGCCTTCGGCTTTGGCCTGCGGGAACAATTCAAGGATGCCGCGCGGATCCAGCACCGCGCCGGACAATTGATGCTTGCCGATCTCGTCGGCTTTGTCGAGCACGAGGATGGACAACTCCTGACCGCGCACTTGGGCGCGGCGGCGCAAGTCCAGCGCGCAGGCCAGCCCGGCCGGCCCGGCGCCGACCACGAGAACGTCCACTTCGAGTGTCTCGCGCTCCATCGAAGGCTCAGATTAGCGCCGCGCCCCTAGAGCCGCACGAAGGGATTGGTGCGCGCCTCGTGCCCGACGGTCGTGGTCGGTCCGTGGCCGCAATGCACGCAGGTGTCCACCGGCAGCGCGTAGATGCGGCTGCGGATGGAACGCTCCAGATCGCGGAATGAGCCGCGCGGAAAATCGGTGCGGCCCACGGAGCCGCGGAACAGCACGTCCCCCGCCACGAGTTGGCAGCCGGCCGCGTGATGGAAGACGACGTGGCCCGGCGTGTGGCCGGGACAATGCAGCACGTCGAGCCGCTCGCGGCCGATTTCGATCACGTCGCCCTGCTGCAGATCGTGATCGGGCTGCGGAATCTCCACCTGCCCGAAGCCGAAGCGCGCCGCCTGCTCCGGCAGCGCGAGGCGCCAGAAATCGTCGCCCGCAGGGAAGTAGAAGGGCACGCGCAAGGCCTGCTGCAGTTCCGCCGTGCCGCCGATGTGATCCAAGTGCCCGTGCGTCGCCAGAATTTTCGTCACGCGCACGCCCAACTCGGCGACGCGGGCCAGCACCGGCTCCGCCTCGCCGCCGTCGCAGATCGCCGCCTCTCCCGTGGCCGAGCAGGCCAGAATCGTGCAGTTCTGCTCGAAGGGCGTCACCACGACTTCGTGAA
>CAYVPL010000217.1:0-4827 GCA_964453755.1 uncultured Planctomycetales bacterium | reverse complement strand
GATCGCGTTGCCGACCGGCAGCGAGGAGCGCACGCGCGCCGTCATCTCCACCGTCACCTGCCGCACGCCCGGCAGCGCCGCGACTGCGGCGTGAGCCTGCGCCTTGAGCTGCTCCTTGACCGGGCAGGCCGGCGTCGTGAGCTCGAGCTTGAATTTGACGACGCCGTCGCAGACCGCCAGCTCCTGGACGAAGCCGAGCGCCACCACGTCCTGATGCAGATCGGGATCCTGGACGGAGCGCAAGGCGGAGAGGATCTGGTCCTTGGAGGGGGAAGTCATGCGGATGCGGTTAGGATGCCCGGGCAGGGGATTCCACGATGGGAACCGCACAGGATAAGGCACGGACCGCCAACCATGCCCAGCGCGCCGTGGTGCTGCTGTCCGGCGGCCTGGATTCGGCCACCGTGGCAGCCTGGCTGCGCCGGGAGGGCTGGGAAGTCACCGCGCTCAGCGTGGACTACGGGCAGCGCCATGCCGCCGAACTGACGGCCGCGCGCGCGCTGGCGCCGCTGCTGGGCATCCGCGAGCATCTCGTGGCGCGCGTCGAGATGGGCGCCTTCGGCGGCTCCGCGCTGACCGACTCCCGCATCGGCGTGCCCAAGCAGGCCGATCCGCTGGCGCCGGTGTCGGCCGAAGTGCCGGTGACCTACGTGCCGGCGCGCAATCTGGTGCTGCTGTCCTTGGCCGTCTCCTGCGCCGAGGCGCGCGGCGCCGGCGCGATCGGCGTGGGTGTCAACGCGCTGGACTACAGCGGCTATCCCGATTGCCGGCCCGAGTTCGTGCGCGCCTTCGCCGAGGCGGCTCGCCTCGGCACGCAATGCGGCGTGGCGGGGCGCCCGCTGCAGGTGCTGGCGCCGCTCCAGGAAATGTCAAAGATTGAAATTCTGCGCCTGGCGCGCGAGCTGGGCGTGCCGGTCGAGCGGACGCTGTCCTGCTACGACCCGGGGGCGGACGGCGCGCCCTGCGGCGGCTGCGACGCCTGCCGCCTGCGCGCCCGCGCGCTGGCCGGCGTCTGAAGCGCGCGCGGGCCTGAAGGCGCTGCAGCGGCGCCGCCCTAGAATCGGGCCATGCCGCAGGAAAAACCGGTGCCGCGCGAAGAACTCGAAGCGCACGAGCGCCTGATGCAGGTGGTGGACACGTTGCGGACCGAGTGCCCGTGGGACGCGAAGCAGACGGTCGAAACCCTGGCGCCGCATCTCGTCGAGGAGGCGCACGAATTCGCCGACGCCGTGGCGCGCGGCGACATGCCGGACGCCTGCGAAGAACTCGGCGACCTCCTGATGGGCGTGCTGATGGTGGCGCGCACCGCCGCCGACGGGCGCGGCTTCGGCGGCGCCGACGTGGCGCGCGGCGTCACGGACAAGTTGATTCGCCGCCATCCGCACGTCTACGGCGCCACGCAGGTGGAAGGCGCCGGCGAAGTCGTGAAGAATTGGGAAGACATCAAGAAGGCCGAGAAGCGCGCGAAGGGGCTGGACGAGTCCGCGCTGGCCGGCGTGCCGCGCTCGCTGCCGGCGCTCTTGCGCGCCTATCGCGTCGGCCAGAAGGCCGCCGCCGCCGGCTTCGACTGGCTGGATCTGCACGGGCCGGCCGAGAAAGTGGACGAAGAGTGGGGGGAATTGCGCGAGGCGATCGCCTCCGGCGATCAAGCAGCCGCCGCCGCCGAATTGGGCGACCTGCTCTTCGCGGTGGTCAACGTCGCCCGCAAGCTCGGCATCGAGCCGGAACTGGCGCTGCGCTCCACCGTCGAGCGCTTTCAGGCCCGCTTCGCCTACGTCGAGCAAAATCTCGGCAAACCGCTGCGCGAAGCGTCGCTGGCCGAGATGGACGCGCTCTGGGAGCAAGCCAAACGCCACTTGACCGATTCCAGCGCGCGCGGGTAATCTCCCCGTCCGTTTCTGGGGGTGTGGCGCAATTGGTTAGCGTACCAGACTGTCGATCTGGAAGTTGCGGGTTCGAGCCCCGTCACCCTCGCCAAATCACCAAGGGGCGCCAAATGGCGCCCCTTGTGTCTTTCTGAGGCCTGGCGCCCTACCAGGGCTTGTCCTGGGAAGTCTCCGGCAGCGTGATCTCGCGCGGGGCAGCCTGGCGCTGGCCGTCCCAGACGAAGCGCTCGTACCAGCGGTGCTTGCCGTCGCGGTCGCTGAATTCCAGGCGGTAGGCGCCGGGTTCGCGGTTGAAGATCACCACGCCTAGGGAGTCGGCGCGCTCGCTCCAGCCGTAGTTGGCCTTGAGGCCTGGGCGGTTGCTGACGACGTCCTCGTCGGGCTTCATGGTGCAGAGCGCCTCGTCGGCGCGGTCGCCGTTGGGCGACTTGATGATGAAGCGGCAGATCTCGATCAGGTCAATGTCAATCCTGATCTCCTGCGTCTTGCCGCCCAGGGCGGGGCCGGCCTCGACCAGGGTCGGGAAGAATCCCGGGCCGCTGACCAGGGCGTATTTCATCGCGCCGTCGGCGTCGGCCAGTTGATAGAAGAGCCCGTGCGCGCGCGTCTTCTGGTCCATGATCACGTCCTTGCGCGCCGGCTCGCGCATGAACAGCGGATCCGGCGCGCTGCGCAGCAACATGACGCGGGCGCCGGAGATCGGCTTCTGACTGGCGCGCTCGATGATGCGCACTTTGTAAAGCGTCATGTTCGCCGGCGGCGGCGCGATGACCGGCTCGGGCGTGGCCGGCGCGTCCACCACGGTGGGTCCGCCGCCGGAGCTGACGACGGTGGCGGTCTGCTGGACGACCGTCTTGCCGGAGTCGCCGCAGGCGGCGAGCAGCGCGGCGACGGCCAGGAGCGGGGAGAGTTGCAAGCGCAGGTTCATGTGGGAATGCGTCGGCTGGTGGCTTGGCGAAGGGCCTGTTCTTCCAGTTCGGCCAGCGGCAGGCCTTCTTCGGCCGCGAGCACGTCGCCGACGCGAGCGCGGAGGACCGGCGCGCGGGGCAGCCACACGGTACACGAGTCGGGCGCGGGCAGGGTCGAAAGATCGTAGGTCCCGATGCGCCGCGCCAGGGTGATGGTGTCCTCTTTGTCGTTCATCACGACCGGGCGCAGAATCGGCATTTCGGCGGCCTGTTCGATGACTCCCATGTTTTCGAGCGTCTGGCTGGCCACCTGGCCCAGGCTCTCGCCGGTGACGAGCGCGCGGCAGTGGCGGCGCCGCGCCAGGCGCGAGGCCATGCGCATCATGGAGCGGCGGTCGAGCACGGTGCCGAGCGCGTCGGGCGCGCGCGCGCGCAGCAGCTGCTGAATGTCCGTCATCGGCACGAAGTGAATCCAGGTCACGGGCTGCCATGCGGCGAGATGCTCGACCAGGCGCTCGACCTTGGCCACGGTCTGCGCGCCGGTGTGCGGCGGCGAAGTGAAGGACAGAAATTCCAGGCGCAGGCCGCGGCGCATCGCCATCCAGCCGGCGACCGGCGAATCGATGCCGCCCGACAGCAGGCAGAGCCCGCGGCCCAGCGAGCCCACCGGCAGTCCGCCGGGCCCGGCCACGCGCTCGACGAACACCAGCGCGCGCTCTTCGCGCAGATCCACCTCGACGCGCAGTTCGGGATGGTCCAGATCCACCTTCAGGCAGGGATGGCGGGCCTGCAGCGCGCCGCCCAGGCCGCCGGCGATCTGATTGCTGCTCATCGGAAAACCGTGCTTGGCGCGGTTGACGCGCACGCCGAAGCGCACCTGCGCGCGGTGCGGAAAATCCTCCGCCAGCGCGGCGGCGGTGCGCTCCAGCACCAGGGCTTCGATTTCCGCCAGCACCGGCGGCACCTCGCCGGCCGGCGACACGCTGACCACGCCGAACACCCGGCTGATGGCCGCGAGCGCCGCGGCGGTGGAGCCCGGCGCGCGCACGAAGATGCGGCCGCGCGTGCGGGTGATGGTCAGATCGGGCAGGCCGGCCAACGCCACCCGCAGATTGGCCACCAGGCGCTGCTCGAAGGTGGTGCGCATGCCGCCCTTCAGGGCGATCTCGCCGTAGCGGACCACGAGGGCTTCGGATTGGCTGGTGATGATCATGGCGCCGGCGGCGGAGAGGCGATTGTAGATAGAATCACGTCAGCGGGCGTTTAGCTCAGTTGGCCAGAGCACCTCCTTTACATGGAGGGGGCCGGGGGTTCGAGTCCCTCAACGCCCATTCCGGGCTGAGCGAATCGCGCCGATAAGAAAGGATTCGTTCACGTTGGCGCCTCCGGCGCGAAATCCAACTCATGCACTTCCTGATCCTCGCCTTGGCCGCCCTGGCCGCTCCGCAGGGCGTGCGGCACGCCGTGCCGGACCTTGCCTTCGCCCGCGACTCCGTCGAGCAGGGGGGGGTGGTGGATCTGGAGCTGTGCTTCCAGGTGGACGCCGGCTGGCACATCTATCACCCGGACGACACGAGCGGCGGCGTCGTGCCCGCGATCAGTTTCGGCGGGCCCGGTTTCGAGGCGGCCGGACCGCTGCGCAGCCTGAAGGAGCCGAAAGTGCGCGAAACCAAGATCGGCGCCAACACGCTGCGCGAGCTCTGGCTCGATGGGGAAGTGCAGTTGGTGCAGCCGGTGCGCGTCACCGCTCCCGCCGGGGTGGCCAGCGTCGCGGCGACGGTGACGTGGATGGAGTGCGACGTGCGCATGTGCCTGCCGCCGACCAGCAAGGAGTTTCCGCTGAGCATCCAGGTGGCGGCGGCGGCAGGCAGCGCCGAAGCGGCGGCGCAAGACGGCATCGAGACGGAGCTGTCCGGCAAGGTCACGGCCGAGTGGGATTTCCCGAAGGAGTGGTCGCAGGGCAAGACCTACGATCTGGACTTCACGCTGAGCGTGGCGCCGGGATTCCACGTCTATCACCCGGACCAGGATCC
>CAYVPL010000216.1:0-4838 GCA_964453755.1 uncultured Planctomycetales bacterium | reverse complement strand
CCGCTCAGCTCCCACCACGCGGCCGGCACGGCGGCCGCCGCGGCGCGCGCGAACAGCGCTTCCTTCAGCGCGGCCACGGCTTCGCTGATTTCGACGCAGGCCGAGAGCGCGGCGGCTTCGTCCAGGCGGGCCAGGACCTCGCCGGCGGCTTTGCCTTTTTCCGCCTCGCCGGCGGCCTTCTCCAGCACCTTCCAGGCCTCGGCGGCGGCGCGGTAGCCGGCGTCGCGCTCGAGGCGCGCGGCTTGCGCGACGGCGAGATCGGCCAGCGAGCCGCCGGCGAATTCGGCGGCCAGGGTCAGGTAGCTGGCGCGCGCGCGCAGCGGCCGCCCGGCCTGCTCGGCGGACTCCGCCTGCTTGACCAGTTCGGTGCCGGCTGCCTCGATGCGGTCCACGAGATCGCGCGCGCGCTTGACGGCGGGGGAATAGTCCGCCTCCGGCCCCAGGTTGGCCAGCGGCCGGGCGCGCAGGAGCGCTTCGCGATACTGCTGCCGCGCCAGCATTTCTTCCGCTTCGTCCAGCTTCGCGGCGAGGTCGGCGATCTCGAACAACTTGCGGCGCGCGCACAACTCGTCGATCGCGACGTCCACCGGCGTGGTGATCGGATCTTCGGGATCCCAGCCAGCGCCCTTTGACAAATTGGGGTCGCCTTCCCATGCCACCTTGCCGTTGACGTCGATCAGCAGCAGCCGCGGCATGCCCCAGCCTCCGGCCACCATGTTGTAGGCCGGGAAAATCTTGTGCGCGGTGTCGCGGAGCAGGGTCACGCCCGGCATGGGGTGCTCCTTCAGCCAGGCGGCGATCTCGTCGGCGCGCCGATCGTTGCTGTGCACGGCCACGACCTTGAGCCCGACGTCGGCGAATTCCTCGGCCAGCGTGGCGTAGTAGGCCGAGGTCGGGATGACCTCGTCCTGATAGGTGGTCCAGAAGCACAGGAGCACCGGCGCGCCGAGGCTCTCGCGCAGCAGCAGCGGCTCGCCTTGCAGGGTTTCGCAGCCGGTGAGCTCGGGCGGCTCGAAGCCGAGGAACACGCCCGGCACACGCAGGCTGGCGTCCTCGGAGCGGCGCTTCAAAGCCAGTTCGCGCTCGATGCGCGCCGCCGGATCGTGCGGGTCGCGGGCCAGCAGGCGCAATTCCTGATAATCGGCGCGGCCCGTGGCCGTGATCAGGCCGAAGCTGCCGCGCACGCTGTCGCGCGGCATGCGCGTGGTGCGCAACCAGCGGCCGTCGAGGTAGGTGTCCACCTCGGCCTGGCCGTCGCTGGTGGTGACCACGTCGATGCGCAGCTTGATCCAGTCCTCGCCGAGCGGCATCTGCAGGTGGTCGCGGATGGTCCAGTTCGAGCCGGACTTGGTGCTGACGTCAATGAAGCCCTTGCGGTGCAGCACCACCGCGTGCGTGTTGTCGTTGTCCTTGCGGCCGAAGCAGAGGCCCATCAGCGTGCCCTCCTTGCCCCAGCGCATCTGCGCCTCCAGTGAAAAATCGCCTTCGAAGGCCGAATCGTAGGTCAATTCCTGCGTCTGCAGCGCGGCCCGGTCCTTGCTGATGGTCTCGTCGAACTGCACGTCGGCCTCGATCATCTTGCCGTAGGCGCGGTAGGCCGGGTTGGTGGACCAGCCCTCGAGGTCGTACTCGTTGTAGGCGATCTTCCAGCGCGCCAGGCTCTTGCCGGTGGCGGTTGCGACCTCGGCGTACAACTCCATGGCCTCCGGCATGGACCACGATGCGCTCATGCGGCGCGCGATCTCCATGGCCATCATCGGCATGCCGCGATCCCGGTAGGACTTGGCCAGCGCCAGTCCTTCCACGCCGAGTCGCGCCTTCAACTTCTCGTGCTTCTGGTGCAGCGGGTCGAGTTTCTCCATCAGCTCGACCGCGGTGGCGAAGCGGGGATCGTCCACGAGGCCGCGCAGGCTCATTTCCTGCGCGAAACTGCGGTACAGGGCGGCGGCGCGGTCGTTCTGATCCAGAGCGTGCAGGCCCTCGGCCAGGCGCCACAGGATTTCCGGATCGTCCGGCGTGGTGAACCAGGCTTCTTCGTACAGCTCGGTGGCCAGCTGCTTGTCGCCGCGCTTCCAGGCGGCGTCGCCGTAAGCCATCGGACCCAGCACGCCCTCGCCTTTGCCAAGCTGCGCGTCGCGCATCGCCAAGATCCAGTTCTTCCAGATCTCGTTCAACTCGTCGATGGTTTGCGCCGGCGCGTCCTTGCCGGCCAGCACGATCTCTTCGAAGTGCTCGGCGCTCTTGTCCGGCGGCACGCTGCCGGCGCGCGACTGGTAGTAGGCGTGCAGCGGATCGCGCAGGACGGCGCGGCCGGTGACCGGGTCGCGCCAGTTGTACAGGAAGTACACCACGGCCCAGGTCGGACCGTACCAAGGGGGGCCCCACTCGTACTGGCCCTCGACCAGAATGCGCAGCGTCGGCGCGCGCTCGGGCGACGCCCATTCGCCCTGCGCGTCCTTGACGCCGTCGTCCGGGCCGCTCATCCAGCCGCGGTCCATGCGCGGGCCGATGTCAAAGAGCCGGCCGGGATTGATCTGGTTCCAGCGCACCGTGCCGTTTGACAAAATCACCGTGCCCTCGAAGAAGGAGGCATAGGCCTCGTTGAGCCAGCCCGGCACGCCGTCGCCGGTGAGCGACACGAACTGGTGCGCGGCCTCGTGGAACAGCACGTCGTACATGCCGCGAATCGAATCTTCGCCGCGCACGGGATCGCGGCCGTTGCCCGCGACGTACGTCTCGACCGCGTCGCCGGTGAAGTGGCCGCCGGACCACTCGACCGGCGGGCCCTGGCCCAGCTTCAGATACTCGTCCCGCGTCTTGAAGATGTGGACGTTGATGCGCGGCGTCGGGTCGCCGTCGAGTTTGTAGCGGAAGAACCGCCGATAGGCGACATTCATCTGCTCCATCGCGATGCCCGAAGTCTTCAGCACCAGATAGCCGGCGTTGGTGCGGATGCGGTAGTTGGGCGTCTCCTCGACCCAGGCGTCAGGCCACTCCAGGTGCTTCGCATTCTCCGCGGCGATCCACTCCGGGTCGGCGCCGGCCAGCGGATCGCTGCCGGCGAACAAATCCTCCTTGGCGACGTCGGCGCCGCCGGTCCGGCTGATGTCCTCCATCCGCGCCAAGGCTTCCGGATTCTCGGGATCGATGTGCAGGATCTCCTCGAGAATCGCGATCGCCGAGTGCAGGCGCCCGCGCGCGCTGTGGTCCTTCTCGAGCTTGTGCAACTCCTTGACGTACTCCCCGGTGAGGCGCCGGAACTCGGCGGCGGTGGCGTCGAGAACCGCCAGGCGCTCCTCCACGGCCTTGACGTCGGCGCGCGGCGCGGAGGGCTTCTTGCCCGCCAGCGCGACGCCCAGCCACTGGTGCAGCGCGTAGGCGGCGTTGTCCGGATCGCCGGACAATTCGCACACGTCAGCCCACAACTTGAGCGCGCCCAGGTGGCGGTCGTCGCGCTCGAGCGCGCGCTCGACGTGCGCGCGCGCGTCGGACAGCTTGCCTTCTTCGAGGGCGCGCCGCGCGCCGGTCAGATGTTTGTCGAGGAAGGGGTTGTCGCCGCCCGCGGCGGGCAGCGCGAGCAGCGCGAGGATGAGTCCGAGGAAGATACGCAGCATCAGACGGCTTGCGGCGGGGGCGGCAGGGGAGTCAGAGACGCGGTGCGGCGCCGTAATTGGCCGCAAGCGGCATCGTTCTCCCTACCCAGGCTTCGTCTCAGGGTAACCGAAGGTCCGGCCGCCTGCAGGGCTGCGGCGAAGGCTTCCTGCCGCTCCGGCGCGGGCCGGTTGAAGGGCATGCCGGCCACCGGATTCCACGGAATGAGATTCACGTGGCAGCGGCGGCCGCGCAGCAGCGCGCCCAGCGCCCGGGCCTGATCGGGGCGATCGTTGATCTGATCGAGCAACACGTATTCCACCGTGTACTCGCGGCCGGTGGCGCTGAAGAGCGCATCCGCCTCGGCGAGGGTCTCCTCCAGCGAGCGTTTGCGCACGCCCGGCACCAGTTCGTGGCGCAGCGCGTCGTCCGGCGCGTGGACCGACAGCGCCAGGGTCACCTGCTTGCCCCAGGCGGCGATTTTTTCCAGCGCGCCTTTGGGGCCGACGGTGCTGAGCGTCACGCGGCGCGCGCCCAGGCCGAGGCCCTCCTCGTCGATCAGCGCGTCCAGCGCCGCCAGCGTCGCGTCGAGATTGTGGCCGGCGTCGCCCATGCCCATGACCACGACGCGCCCGAACACGCCGGCCTCGCGGCGCAGCCACAGCGCCTGCTCCAGGATCTCGCCGCTGCTCAGATTGCGCGCCAAGCCCTCGAGTCCGCTGGCGCAGAAGGCGCAGCGCACCGGGCAGCCGACTTGAGTGCTGACGCAGATGGTCAAGCCTTTGGTGCCGGGCATGGATACGGCTTCGACCGCGGCTTCGTCGTGCAGGGCGAGCAGCACTTTGACGGCGCCGTCGCCGGCTTCGCTGCGCGCGGCCAGGCGCGCGCGCGGGAAGGGCTGCTCGGCCTTGAGGCGCTCGCGCAGCCCGGCTGGCAGGTCGGTCATCGCGTCCCAGGAGCCCGCGCCGCGGCGGAAGATCCACTGCGCGGCGCTCTTGCCCTGGAATCCGCGTCCGCCCAACTCCTCGAAGAGCCGCGGCCAGTCGCGCGGATGCCGGTCGAGAAAGTGCGGTGTCGCCTCCATCACACTTTCTCAATCGCGCGCCGCGGCCGTTTCGACGGCGCGGATGCGCTGATAGATCTGGCGGCCCCAGAGCAGCGCGGTGGCGTCGTCGGGCGGGTTGCAGCCGCCGACGCCCTGGTGCCCGCCGCCGCCGAATTCTTTCATCATTTCGCCGAGGTGCAGG
>CAYVPL010000215.1:0-4854 GCA_964453755.1 uncultured Planctomycetales bacterium | reverse complement strand
CGGGCACGATGGCGTTGGCGGCGCCCTGCACGAGCCCGTACTGATTCGTGCTGCCGGGCGCGGCGGCGAAATCGTCCATCTCGTTGTTCATCAGGAAGCCGCCCGGCGCCATCACGCGCGCGCCGTAGCTGCCGTTGAGCGTGGTGGTGCAGGCGACCGCGCCGCCGCGCCCATCCACCACCGAGAAGTGCGTGGTCTGGTGCGACTCGGCGGGCGCCGGCGCGCCGGCCGGCGGCGTGTAGCGCTCCGGATCGAGAGCGGCGCGCCGCGCCGCGAGATGCTCCGCGCTGGTCAGGCCCGCCGCCGCGGCGGCGAGACCGGCGGGATCGCCGAGCCATTGATTGCGGTCGGCGAAGGCCGCCGCCGAGGCTTCCGCCGTCAGCAGAATGGTGCGCGGATCCTGGCGGCCCCACTTGACCAGCGGAAAGAACTCGAGCACGCCGAGGGTCTGCTGCAGGAAAATTCCGCCGCTCGAGGGCGGCGGCGCGCTCAGAATTTCGCGTCCGCGCCAGGCGAAACGATGCGCCGGGCGCAACGCGGGCCGGTAATCGGCGAAATCCTCGGCGGACAGGATGCCGCCGCCCGCGGCGCTGGCGGCAAGGATCTCCCCGACCAAGGGACCGCCGCGCAGCGCGGCTTCGCCCTCGTCCGCGATCGCCCGCAGCGTGGCGGCGAGCCGCAACTGCCGGCAGCGCTGGCCGGCGCGCAGGGTCTTTCCGGAATTGTCAAAGAAGACGGCGCGCGCGGCCGGGTCGCGGGCCAGGGCCGCGGCGTTCTCGGCCAGGCCTTCGGCCTCGGATTCGTCCACCACGAAGCCGTCCTGCGCCAGCCGCAGCGCCGGCTCGATCAACTCGGCCCAGGGCAGCGAGCCCCAGCGGCGGTGCGCCTCGGCCATGCCCGGCACGGCGCCGGGCACCGCCACCGCCAGCCAGCCGGTCTGCGCGGCGTCTTCCAGAACTTCGCCGGCGGCGCCGCGGTACAGATCGCGGTGGGCGGCAGCCGGCGCCGTTTCGCGAAAGTCCAGGAAGAAGACCTCGCCGGCGGCCGTGCGATGCAGGAAAAAACCGCCGCCGCCCAGATTGCCGGCCGCCGGATAGGTCACGGCCAGCGCGAAGTGCAGCGCGATGGCCGCGTCCACCGCGTTGCCTCCGCGCTCCAGAATCGCGGCCGCCGCGGCGGTGGCCTGCTCTTCGGAACTCGCCACCGCGCCCGCGGGCGCCTGCGGCGCGCCGAGCAGCAACAGCAGCAGGAGCGCGGTCATGGTTTCG
Organism: uncultured Planctomycetales bacterium; assembly: GCA_964453755.1. Taxonomy (GTDB): domain Bacteria; phylum Planctomycetota; class UBA1135; order UBA1135; family UBA1135; genus JAQBVK01. Next base: position 3,586 of record CAYVPL010000215.1, on the reverse strand, counting down.
TGCCGAGCAGGCGGCCGGCGAGCTTGGCGGCGGCCGGGTCGGCGAAAACCATCTCGATCCGGTTGACGGAGCCGGATTCCTGCATGTCCGACACCAGGAATTGCATGCGGCTGCGCACGGCCGGACGCCGCAGCGCCGCCGCGAATTCGCTCGCGTCACCTGGGGTGTCCCACTCGATGCGCGCGTGCAGGATGCGCGCGCCCTCCGCGTTGCGGTAGCAGCGGTAGCGGTCCCCCCCCCAGCCGGCGGCCGCCGGGTGGCGCAGGCCGGTGGCGCCGAACTGCAATTCCATCGCTGCCGGCAGCCGGTCCACGACTAGGAAGGCGCAGCCGAGCTCGCCCAGAGTGTCCTCGTCCACGCAGGTCCAGCCGGGACCCAGATCCGCGGAGCGGTCCGGCAACTCGACCGCGCGCGGCGGATCGAGCCGCTCCGGATCCCAGTACTTCTCCGAGTGCAGGATCTGCTCGCTCGACTGCGGCAGTTCGGTGAAGGCGCGGTCCAGGTCTTCCAGCGCGGGCGCGCGCATCGCCGCTTCGAGGATCGTGCCGCCGCGCAGCAGGAACACGTTGCCTTCGATGTAGGGCAGCACCAGCGAGGCCAGGAATGCGGCCGGCGCACTGGCCATGGCGCTCATCTGCGCGCTGATCATGTCGCCGGACATCAATTCGCCGGGCGGCAGCCAGCCTTCCGTCATGGCTTTGACCATGTACAGGTTCATCGCCGAGGTCGCGCTGCCTTCGACCACGCAACGCGCGGCGAATTGGCGGTCCGAATTCCCCTTCGTGCCGGCCAGCAGCGGATCGAGCGGATAGCGCTGATCGTCGAGCGCGTGCTGCAGCTCGTGGGCCATGATGAGATCGGCCATGGGGCCCTGGCTGAATCCGGCCATGATCCAGAACTTGCGCGTCTTCGGGTCGTAGTAGCCGCCGACCGAGGCCTCGAGCATTTCATTCATCATTTGCATCAGGTCCTGGTCCGGCGGCAGCAGGCCCAGCATGATGGAACTCGCCATCATGCCGGCCATGCCCTCGGGGCCGTATTCCTCGGCCACCGACTGCGCGGCGAAGGCCATGAAGTCCTCGATCGGCTGCACGCCGGCCAGCACCGGATCCCGCATCTGCCAGCCGCGCAGCGCGGCGAGCCGCGGCAGGATCTCGGCCATCTTCGCGTCCAGGGTGGCCTGATCGAAGGTCGCGGCGGCGGCAACTTCGTCCTCGAAGGGAATCCGGTATGGATCCTCCTGCGGCTGCGGGGCGGCGAACAACAGCAGGGCGAGTGCGGCGCTGGGCATGCTGGCCCTAGAATACGCGCGAATCATGGGCCGCAGGAGAGTCGTGATCGTGGGCGCCGGCATCGCGGGCGCGACCGCAGCCTGGAGCCTGGCGCGCGAGCACGGCGCCGAAGTGCTGCTGCTCGAGCGCGAGCGCCAGCCCGGCTTGCACGCCAGCGGCAAGAACGCATCCATCCTGCGCACGGCGATGAACGATCCGCTGCTGCACGCGCTGGCGCGCGCCTCTTCGGCCTTCTACCGCCGGCCGCCGGAGGGTTTCAGCGACCGGCCGCTGATCAGCCCCACGGGCACCTTCCTCTGCGCCACCGCGGAGGCCGCCGACGCGATGGCGGCATGGACCGGCGATCCGGCCTGCGCCGAAGGCGTCCAAGAAGTGCCGCTCGCGCGCCTGCAGGCGGCCTGGCCGCAGCTCGCGCCCGGCGTCGCGCGCTGCTGGCTGCACGAGCAGGACGGCGTGCTCGACGTGTCGGCGATTCTCGGCGGCTTCCTGCAAGGCGCGCAAGCGGCCGGCGCGCAACTGCGCACGATCACGCGCGCGCTCGAATTGGTGCGCGAGGCCGACGGCAGCGTGAGAGGCGTGCGCGTGCTCGCGCCCGGCTCCGGCGCCGCTGAGGAAATCGCGGCCGACGCCGTGCTGCTGGCCGGCGGCGCCTGGGCCGCCGAACCGGCCGCAGCCGCCGGCCTGCCGCTGCGCCTACGGCCGATGCGCCGCCACATTCGTCTCACGACTCCGCTGCCCGGCGTGCCGGCCGGAGGCCCGCTGGTGTGGATCGTCGGCGACGAGTTCTACTTCCGCCCCTGCGCGGGCGGTCTGCTGACTTCGGCCTGCGACGAAAGCGAGACGGCGCCGGGCGAAGGCGAGCGCGCCGATCCGGCGATCGAGCGCCTCATCTCTGACAAAACGGCGCGCTGGCTGCCGAGTTTCGCGGGCGCGGCCACCGCGCGCTTCTGGGCGGCGATGCGCACCTTCGCCGCCGACCACCGCTTCGTGCTCGGGCCCGATCCGCGCGCCGCAGGCCTCTACTGGGCGGCGGCGCTCGGCGGCCACGGCATCACGTGCGGCCCCGAGGCCGGCCGCATCGCCGCCGCCGCCGCGGCCGGCGCCGCCTCGCATCCGCTCGCGGAGGCCTTTCTGCCGGCGCGATTGTTCAAGGATGCGGCGAGCACGGCCACAGCGCCCGCAGCTGCATCCCTCCTGGGCTGAGCTCGCCGCGCAGCCACAGCGCCGCGCCTTTGCCGATCTTGAGCCGTTCCGCCAGGCCGCGCTGCCGCGCGCCCCAGCACAGCAGCGCCGCCAGTTCGCCGATCCAGGGTTGATGGCCGACGGCGGCGACGCAGCCGCCCTGCAGTTGCGCCAGCCGTGCGGCGCGCGGCGCCGCGGCGAGGTCTTCGAGGATCCGCGGCTGGCGCTCGCCGAGCGGCGCCAGCAAGGCCGCCGTCTCCGCCGCGCGGCGCCACGGGCTGTGCAGAATTTCGTCGAAGCACCAGTCGGCGCGGCGAAGATGCGCCAGAGTGCCCGCGCGGAATGCGCGCCGGCCCTCCGGCGTCAGTTTGCGCTCGGCGTCGGTGGCGGCATCTTCCCGCTCGACCGCCGCAGCGTGCCGAATGAGGATGAGGTCCACGCGCGCGCGCTCAGCGCACTTCCCAGGTTTCGCCGGCGCCGAGCAAAGATTGCAGCGTGCCTTCGCCCATCGCGCGGGTGGAGGCGGCCACCTGCTCGTGAATCTGCGCGTCGAGGCACGGCCGCTGCACCGAGCGGAAGATGCCGATCGGCACCGGCTGCTGCCCGCGCTCGTCGCCCTGGCAGATGCGGTAGGCCAGCGCGCCGCTGGGCTCGGCCGGGTCCCACACGTCGGCCTCGGCGGCCGCGCAGATCTCGATCGCGGACGGCGTGAAGCGCAGGCCCTGCGCCGCTTCCGGCCCGTAGACCAGGGGCTGGCCCGGACGCAGATCCACCTGGCGCGCGTCGCGCACCTCGCGCGCGGCGACGTGGTCGAAGGCGCCGTCGTTGAAGATGACGCAGTTCTGCAGGATCTCGACGAAGGCGAAGCCCTTGTGCGCGTGCGCCGCTTCGACGATGCCCTTGAGATGCGGAATCTGCGTGTCCACGGTGCGCGCGACGAAGGTGGCGCCGGCGCCAAGCGCCACCGCGATCGGGTTGAAGGGCGCGTCGAGCGAGCCGAGCGGAGTCGAAGGCGTCTTGAGTCCCGGAACCGAGGTCGGCGAGTACTGGCCCTTGGTCAGGCCGTAGATGCGGTTGTTGAACAGCAGGACCTTGAGGTCCATGTTGCGCCG
>CAYVPL010000214.1:0-4857 GCA_964453755.1 uncultured Planctomycetales bacterium | reverse complement strand
TCCTTGAAGAACGCGCCGTCGCACGTTGCGCAAGCCGACACGCCGTAGCCCATCAGCGTCTTCTCCTTCTCCAGGCCGATCAACTTGGCGCTGGCGCCCGTTGCGATGATCACCGCGCGCGCCTCCACCTTGTCGCCCATGTCGTCCTCGATGACGAAGGGCTTCTTGCCGGTGTGGATCTTCGCCACGTTCTTCAGTTCGGCGTACTCGGTGCCGAAGCGCGCAGCCTGCTTCTTGAACAGCTCCATCAGCTCCGGACCGTGCACCCCGTCCGGGAAGCCCGGATAATTCTCCACGTCGGTCGTGGTGGTCAACTGCCCGCCTGGCTGCAAGCCCTCGTACAGCAGCGGTTTGAGGCCGGCGCGCGCCGCATAAAGGGCCGCCGTGTAACCAGCCGGACCGGAACCGATGATGACGAGATTGCGAGTCATGGGGGCCGGAATTGTAGGGTGTAGCCGCGATGTCTCCAGACCCTTCCCCCGCGGGCGCGCCAAACCAACCCGCAGGCGCGCCGCCTCGCCCCGCCAGCCCGCCACACCGCCCCGCCGCAGCCGCGCGCTACCCCACCGACCGCGCCACCCTCGAGCGCGAAGCCCACATGACCTTCTTCCGCGCCGGCGGGCCCGGCGGCCAGCACCGCAACAAGGTCGAGAGCGCCGTCCGCCTCCACCACCCGCCGAGCGGCGTCACCGTCAGCGCCAGCGAGCGCCGCAGCCAAGGCCAGAACCGCGAACTCGCCTTCGAGCGCCTCGCCGCCAAGCTCGAACGCCTCAACCACCGCCCCAAAAAGCGGGTCGCCACTCGGCCCAGCAAAGCGGCCAAGCGAAACCGGCTCGATCTCAAGAAGCATCGCTCTGCCATCAAGCGCGGGCGTCGGGGTGAGGAGTAGGGTGAAATTGAGGGTTTTGGTCGTGTGGTAGCGGCGCTGGGGGCCGGGGCTCGGTCCGCGCCGGCGGCATTCGCGCGCAGCGCGGGGCGGCCGGCGACGCGCCGCGCGCGCGTGTGAGGCGGAGCGGCGACGCAGCGCGAAGCGCGGCAAGAGGCGCGCTCTGCAATGCCGGCTCGGCCCGACCCCGGCCCCCATCGCCGCGATCACCCACCGGAGGCCGCAACACCACACGACTCTTCACCCTCAACGGCATGCCCGCGTTGACCGGGCAGGGCGGAGTCCCCGTCAGAGTGGATCGGAGAAGAGCTGACTCTTGGTCGTTGGACCCTCCACGGCATGCGATCGATGCCGGCCACCCACCACACGACTCTTCACCCCACTCGCAAAGCACCAGCGGCTGGGCAGCGCGGAGTCTTCGTCCGCGCGGGTAGGAAGGAAGAGGACTCTTGGTCCTGGTCGGAGGCGACTCTGCGTGTTGCGATCCGCGCCGCCGGGCCGGGTCCGTGCGCGCGGGCATTGCAGAGCGCGCCTCTTCCCGCGCGTCGCTCCGCGCCGCCGCTCCGTCTCAAGCGCGCGCATCGCGCCGCACCGGCCGCCCCGCCCTGCGCGCGAATGCCGCCCGCCGCGCGCGGAGCCCGGCCCGGCGGCGCACACGACCACAAAACCAAAAAACCCTACACCCCAGCCCCAAACATCTCCTCAATCCTCCCATAAGCCCGCCTCAGATGAGGAATCACAATCGACCCCCCGACGATGAGAGAGACGTCGAGCGTTTCACGGAGTTCGGATGCGGAAGCCCCGGCCTCCTTCGACTGCAGCAGATGATAATTGATGCAGTCATCGCAGCGCAGAACCGCGCTCGCGGCCAGACCGAGCAGCTCCTTGGTCTTCGCGGGCAGCGCCCCGTCGCGGTAGGCGGCGCCGTCGAGATTGAAGAAGCGCTTGGTGGTGGTGGTTCCTTTCTCGAGCACGAGGGCCTGCAGGCGCGCGCGCTCGGCTTGGAAATCGTCGAGGCTTCCGCTCATGCCGCGATTGTAGGGTGAGACGCGCGGCTCGACGCTAGGCTGTTCGGCCCGCTTTGCGCCCTCCCGCCCCGGATCGCTTCGTTCTCGTCACTGGCGCCTCGACCGGCATCGGGCGGGAAACGGCGCTGCAGGCCGCCGCCGCGGGCTTTCGCGTCTTCGCCGCCGCGCGCCGGCCGGAGGACGCCGCCGATCTGGGCCGCGCCGGCCTGCTGCCCCTGCAGCTCGACGTGACCGACGAAGGCTCGCTGGCGCGCGCGCTGGAGCAGGTGAGCGCCGTCGCGGGCGAGCGCGGCCTGCACGCTCTGGTCAACAACGCCGGCATCGCAGTCGCCGGGCCGCTCGAGCATCTGCCGCTGGCGGAAGTGCGCGCGCAGTTCGAAGTCAACGTCTTCGGCGCGCTGCGCGCGACGCAGGTGTTCCTGCCGCTGCTGCGCCGCGCGCGCGGCCGGGTGATCATGATTTCCTCGCAAAGCGGCAAGATCAGCGCCCCGCTGCTCGGCCCCTACTGCGCGAGCAAGTTCGCGCTCGAGGGCCTGTCGGACGCGCTGCGCCTGGAGCTGGGCCCCAGCGGCGTGCAGGTCGTGCTCATCGAGCCGGGCGCCGTGCAAACGCCCATCTGGGAGCGCTCCAGCCGCCGCGCCGGCAGCCAGCCCGCCGCCGCGAGCGCCGCGGCGCAGCGCGACTACGGACCGCTCCTCCGCGCCGTCCAAGCCTACGCCGAAACCGCGGCCCGCGGCGGCATCAGCGCCGCCGACTGCGCGCGGCCCATCGTCGCCGCGCTCACGGCGCGCCGTCCGCGCATCCGCATTCCGGTCGGGCGCGGCGTGCGCACGAAACTGCTGCTGCGCCGCCTCCTCAGCGATCGCGCCTTCGATCGCATCCTCGCATCCACCTTCGCATGGCGTTGAACAAAAAATCTCCGGCGCTCACCGCGCGCACGGCCGACAAATACGAGCTCTACGAGCGGGCCGTCTACGAACCGGAGGCCGATCTCGCCTTCATCCGGCGCCTCTACCGGCGCGCGCGCGGCGGCGATCCGCGCGTGTTGCGCGAAGATTTTGCCGGCACTTCGAAATTGTCCGCCATGTGGGCGCGGCGCGTGCCGAAGGGCGAGGCCTACGCCGTGGATCTGGATCCGGAGCCGCTGGCCTGGGGCCGGCGCCGCCACATCGAGCCGTTGGGCGCGGCCGCGCAGCGCGTGCATCAGCTGCGCAAGAACGTGCTGACGGTGCGCACGCCCCCGGCCGACGTCGTCACGGCGTTCAACTTTTCCTACTGGACCTTCCGCGAGCGTTCCATCATGCTCGCCTACTTCCGCCACGTCCATCGCAGTCTGCGCTCCGGCGGCGCCTTCTTCCTCGACTTGATGGGCGGCCCCGGCATTCAGGAGGCCACCGAAGAGAAGCGTCGCGAGAAGGGCTTCACCTACGTGTGGGAACAGGAGAAGACCGAGGCGATCAACCAGCACCTGCGCTGTCACATTCACTTCCGCTTCCCCGACGGCAGCGTGATGCGCAAGGCCTTCACCTACGATTGGCGCATCTGGCACGTCTCGGAATTGCGCGATCTGCTGCGCGAGGCCGGCTTCAAGCAGACCGACGTCTACTGGGAAGACGCCGACGATCGCGGGCTGGGCACCGGGGTGTTCCGCAAGCGCGAGCAGGCCGACAGCGAGACCGCCTGGATCGCCTACCTGGTCGGCTGGAAGCGGCCGGCGCGCTGAAGCCGGCTTGGCGAACGAAAAAGCCCCGCGGCATCGCTGCCGCGGGGCTTGCTTCCGAATCTTCGGAAAACTAGAGCGTGATCGCGTTCGAAGCCTGGCAGCTGCCGGCGTCCACCGCAACGACCGTGCGGCCGCAGAGGCCGACCGGAGCGTTGAAGCTGATGCCCGCATTGCCGCTACCGTTCGCGTTCAGCACGCCGGCCAGAGTCGGCTGGCTGATCGGAATGGTCAGGCCCGCGCACGGGTTGCTGTTGCGGGTGTACGAGCCAGCCGGTCCGTAGATCATGAACACACCGCCGTTCGGCGTCGCGCCGGAGACGGACAGAGTGGTCGCGCCGGGGCAGGTGCCGGTCCGGGTGAGGACGACGGAGGAACCGCCGCCGCAGCCGTCGTTGATCTCCCAGTTGTCGTACTCCTGATCCTGGTAGGTGCCGACGCCATGGCCGGTGCCGGCGAGGCCGCCGACGCCCGAGGCGCCCGAGTTGCTGTAGTAGGTGTAGTCGATCGAGCCGTCGTTGAACTCGTCGATGTCCATGCGCATGCGATCGCCAGCGGCGTCATAGGAGACGTCCATGCGGCCGGAGACCACCGGGGTGATGCTCCAGAAGCCGCCGTAGCCGCCGCCGTTGTTGCCCTGGTAGAAGCCGATGTTGGCGTACAGGCCGCCGGACTGGTCCTGGATCTTGGTGAAGTAGCCGTTGCTCGCGCCGGGGAAGCCGGTCATCGCCGCGACGTACTTGAGGTTGCCGTTGGAGGGCAGGAACTCGATCGAGACCTTGGCCGCGGAGGCGGCGCAGTTGCCCGTGGTGGACAGCATGTAGGCCAGAGTGCCGGAGCCCAGGCCGTGGTTGTTGACGATGCTCTGCGAGCCGGAGACGACGCTCCAGTTGCCGGACATCGGGCCGTTGCCGCGGTTGAAATCGTCACACGCAGCGTTGCCGCGCGTGCCGTTGCCGCTGCCGATGACGCCCACGTACGGAGCGCCGGGTTGGAGGGTCAGATCGAGGCTCTGATCCAGTTGAACTTGCTGGGCGGAGGCCAGCGCGAGGAATGCAAGAATCATGGGAATGCGGGGGTTAAGGGGGAAAGACAGGGTTCCAAGAGGGAAACCCAGACTCCTTCAGCCTACCAAGCAGCCAGGAAGTTGCAAGTGCTTCATTTCGCGTAGATTGGGTGCAGATGGGCGCGCAGGCCGCGCAGCAGCGGCTCCGCGCTCAGAT
>CAYVPL010000213.1:0-4858 GCA_964453755.1 uncultured Planctomycetales bacterium | reverse complement strand
CGGCAGGACTTCGAGTTTGTTTGCCCACCTTCGTGGATCTCTCACAACCGAAGGGCCAATTGGGCCTGATGTTCGTGGCCGCGCAGGGCCGCGGATGCACCGTCGAGCCGCTCGACGGCGGCGCGGCGCGGCCGGCGCGCGTCAGCCGCTTCGCCGATCCGAAGCAATGGCGCGTGCTCGGCAGCGTCGAGTCCGCGCACGGCGATCCGCAGCTAGTCCATGACATGATCGCGCAGGCCGGCATCGGCGGCGGATTCGTGCGCTACGACTCGCAGGTCAAGTACGGCGTGGTGGCGATGGGCGCGGCCGAGGTGTATCTGCGCCCGCGCAGCAAGCCCGACTACCGCGAGAACGCGTGGGACCACGCAGCCGGCGTGATCGTCTGCGAAGAGGCCGGCGGCCGCGTCACGGACCTGGACGGCAAGGCCCTCGACTTCACGCGCGGCAAGAACCTGGTGGACAATCGCGGGGTGCTCGGCACGGCCGGCGGCGCGGTGCACGAGGCGGTGCTGCAGGCGCTGCGCGCCGTCGAGCCCGCGCGCTGAGGCGGCGTGGCGCCGACCTTCCGCCCGCTCCGCGTCGAATTGGCGCGCACGCCGTGCCGGACGCGGCTGCCTTTCCGCTTCGGGGCGGTGACGGTGACGGCGGCGGACCTGCTGACCTGCCGCGTGCGGGCGCGGGGGGGGGACGGAGCGGAGGCGGACGGCTGGTCGGCCGACTTGCAGGTGCCGCGCTGGTTCCGCAAGGACGTGGAGCGCTCGCCGGCGGCGGATGCGGAGGCGCTGGAGGCCAGCGCGGTCGCGGCGGCCCAGGCATTCACGGCGGCTGGCGCCGACACGATCGCAGCGGCCGTGACGGCCGTCTTTGACAATCGGGTTCGCTCGCAAGACCCTGCGGCGCCTGACCTGCTCGAGCGCGGCTTCGGCGTGGCACTGGTCGAGCGCGCGCTCCTCGACGCTGCCTGCCGCATCGCCGGCGTTTCCTTCATCGAAGCCCTGCGGAGCGACCTCTTCGGCGCCGGCGCCTGGACGCGCGCGCCGCGCCCGCTCATCGCGGTGCGCCACACCGTCGGCATGCTCGATCCGCTGCGCGCGCGCGAGGTGCCGCCGGAGCAGCGCGTGAGCGACGGCCTGCCGCAGGCGCTCGACGAGGACGTCGCCGCCTACGGCCTGCACTGGTTCAAAATCAAGATCGGCGCCGGCTTCGAAGCCGACCGCGCGCGCCTGCTCGCGATCGCCGGCCTGCTGGCCGAACTCGACGTGGACGCGCGCGTCACGCTCGACGGCAACGAGCAGTTCTCCAGTCTGACCGAGCTCGCCGAACTGCTCGAGGCGCTGCACGCCACGCCCGAGGGCGAGCGCCTGCTAAGCCGCCTGCAATTCGTCGAGCAGCCGCTGGCGCGCGCGCGCACTTTCGACGCCGAGGCCAACCGCGGCGTCGCGCGCGTGCGCGCCTTCGCGCCGCTGATCCTCGACGAGGCCGACGCCCTGCCCGAGCACTTCGAGCGCGCCGCCGCGCTCGGCTGGACCGGCGTGTCCGTCAAAAACTGCAAGGGCGTGCTGCGCGCGCTCGCCGCCGCGCGCCGCTGCGAAGAACGCCGCGGCGCCCTCTTCCAGTCCGGCGAGGATCTCACGAATCTGCCGGTGCTGGCCCTGCAGCAGGATCTGTGCACCGCCGCCGCGCTGGGCCTGCCGCACGTCGAGCGCAACGGCCATCACTACTTCCGCGGCCTCGACCATCTGCCCGCCGCGGCGCAGGCCGGCGCGCTGGCCGCGCACCCGGATCTGTACCGGCCGCTGGGCCACGGCGCCGCGCTGCGCATCGAGGACGGGCAGCTGCGCCTGGGCACCGTGCTGGCCGCGCGCGGCTACGGCCACGCGCTCGCTGGACACGCCGAGGAGTTCAAGACCGTCGCGGAGGCGTAGCATCGTCGCGTGCGCTTCACGCCCCCCGGCCGCTTCCGCACGCTCGCGGAACTGCGCGCGCGGCTGGCGGAGGTGGCGCCGGCGCTGAAGTGCGACGAGGAATTGCTCGGCGCGTCGGGCCCCTTCGGCCGGCCGATCACCGTGCTGGGCCGGACCTTGTCCAACCGCTTCGCCTGCCATCCCATGGAAGGATGGGACGGCACCACCGACGGCCTGCCCACCGATCTGACTTTGCGCCGCTGGCGCCGCTTCGGCGAGTCCGGCGCGGCCCTGGTGTGGGGCGGCGAGGCCTTCGCCGTGCAGCGCGACGGCCGCGCCAACGCGCGCCAGCTCTACCGCGAGCCGGCGGCGGATTCGCTCGGCGGATTGTCAAATCTGCGCGCCGAACTGCTGGCCGGCTCCGCGGCGCGCGGCGACGCAGCCGGAGCCCAGTTGATCGGCCTGCAGCTCACCCACTCCGGCCGCTTCGCGCGCCCCGACGGGCCGCCCGCGCCGCGGCCGGCTTTCGCGCATCCGGTGCTCGACCGCAAGTACCCGCTGCTCGCGGGCGCGCCGCCGCTGACGGACGGGGAACTCGAAGGCATCGGCGAGTCCTTCGTCACGGCTGCGCTCATGGCGCAGCAGGCCGGATTCGACTTCGTGGACGTCAAATGCTGTCACGGCTATCTGCTGCACGAGATGCTGGCGGCGCGCGCACGCCCCGGCCCCTACGGCGGCGATTTCGCCGGCCGCACGCGGCTGCTGCGCCGCATTCTCGCGGAGATTCGCCGCGCCTGTCCCGGCCTAGGCTTGGGCGTGCGGCTCTCGCTGGCGGACACCGCGCCCTACGAGGCCGGGCCGGACGGCATCGGCCGGCCGATGAATTGTGAGATTCCTTATTCCCACGGATTCGGCGTGGACCCGCAGCGTCCAGCGGAAGCCGATTTCGCCGAGCCGCTGCAACTGCTCGGCCTGCTGCAGCAGCAAGGCGTCGCGCTGCTGAGCGTGACGCTGGGCTCGCCCTACTGGAATCCGCATCTGCAGCGGCCCGCCGCCTATCCGCCGAGCGACGGCTACCAGCCGCCGGCGGATCCTCTGACATTCGTCGCGCAGCACGCCGAGGCCGCGCGCCGCGCGAAGGCGGCGGCGCCCGGGCTGACCGTGGTCGGCACCGGCTGGACCTATCTCCAGGAGTTCCTGCCCCATTGCGCACAGCCGGAGCTGGCCGCGGGCGGCGCGGATTTCATCGGGCTGGGCCGCATGCTGCTCTCCTATCCCGATCTGCCGCGCGATCTGCTGGCCGGCCGCGCGCCCGAGCGCCGCCGCCTGTGCCGCACCTTCAGCGACTGCACGACGGCGCCGCGCAACGGCATGGTGAGCGGCTGCTACCCGCTCGACGATCACTATCGCGCCATGCCCGAGGCTGCGCGCGTCAAGGCCCTGCGGCCGGAGGCCGGCAACTGATGGGAAGAATCCGCAAGTACTGGCAGCAGATCGGACCGGGCTATCTGCAGAGCGCGCTCACGCTCGGCGCCGGCACGGCGGCCAGCAGCCTCTTCGCCGGCGCGCTCTTCGGCTACGGGCTGCTGTGGGTGGCGCCGGTGGCGATTCTGCTCGCCGTCGCGGCGCTCAAGGTCATCTCGAGTCAGACTCTGACGAACGACCGGCCGCCGCTCGCCGCCATGCGCGAGGGCGCGGGCGCCGGATTCGCCTGGGCCTGGGCCGGCGGCGCGTTGCTGGCATCCGTCATCTGGCACTTCCCGCAGTACAACCTGGCCTCCGCGAGCATGGTGGACATCGCCACGGTGGCCGGCGCGCCGGGCCTGCATCCGGGAATCGCCAGCGGCGTGGTGCTGATCTGGGCGATCCTGCTGTCGCTGATGTACGGCAAGAACTCGCGGATGGTGAAGGTCTACGAGCGCATTCTCAAGTACATGGTGTGGGCCATCGTGCTGGCCTTCGGCTGGGTCGTCTCACAAACCGACACCGATTGGAGCGCGGTCGGCCGCGGCTTCATTCCTTTCACTTTTCCTGCGGACGCCGGCGCAGTGTCCAGCCTGGAAATCGCGCTGAGCAGCCTGGCGGCGGCCGTCGGCATCAACATGGTCTTCCTCTATCCTTACAGCCTGCGCGCGCGCGGCTGGGGGCCGGAGCAGCGCGGGCTGGCCGGCTTCGACCTGCTGGCGGGCATGGCGCTGCCGTACGTGCTGGCGACCAGCCTGCTCGTCATCGCCACGGCCAACACGCTGCACGCCGGCGGCGACTTGATCGACCAGAAGGCGGCCATCTCCACCACCGCGCGCGTGCTGGGCGACGTGATCGGGCCGGTCAGCGGCCGCCTGCTCTTTGACTTCGGCATGCTGGCGATGGCGCTGTCTTCCATCACGCTGCACATGGTGGTCTGCGGCCTGGTGGCCATGGAGGCCTTCGGTCTGACTTTCGGCAGCCGCGCGCACCGCCTCTGCACGCTGATTCCGATTCCCGGCGCGCTCGCGCCCTTTTTCTGGGCTGATTACTCCGTGTGGCTGGCCGTGCCGACCACCATCGCCTGCGGCGCGCTGCTGCCGCTGGCCTATCTGGGCTTCCTGAAACGCGAGCGCAGCTGGATCGGACGCGCGGCGCTGCTGCTGGCGATCCTCGTGGTGAGCGGATTCCTCGCGGTCTACGTGCGGCAGAAATTCTTCAGCGCATGAAGCCGATTCCGCGCGCCCATCGGCTGGCCTTCGCCGCGGCTCACGTGGCGATGCGCGCCTCGTACCGCGCGCTCGGACGCACGGCGGCGCGGCCGAGCCCGCCGGAGGAGATTCTCGAGCATCTGGATTGGGACGCGACGCTGGGCGTCCGGCGCCATCTCGCGGCTCACGGACTCGGCATCGCCGAGGCGATGGACACGGCGCAGCGCTTCGAGATCGGCTGGCCGATAGCGCGGGAACTGATCGCGCGCTGCGGCGCTC
>CAYVPL010000212.1:0-4866 GCA_964453755.1 uncultured Planctomycetales bacterium | reverse complement strand
TCGGTCGGCGGGCCAGTGGCGCTGCAACGCTCCGGCCTGCAGCCGCACCGCGCCACCGCGGCGGCGGGCCAATTCCAAGGCTTCACGCAAACGCTCCTCCTACTCCGGCGCCCAGCGCAGGCGATCGATCAGCAGCCAGCACCCGGCGGGAAGGATTTCAGGCGCCTCCTCGAGTCGCGCCAACTCCGGTCCCTCGCCGAGTTGGAAACGCGTCCATCCGGCGCGCAGCAGTTCGGCGCTGGGTTCGCCGTCCGCCGGGCTGAACACCAGCACGGCGGCGCCGGGATCCAGACTCTGACAATCGGCGGCGGCCGCGGCCGGGCTCCAGGGCCGCCAATGCGCGCCGCAGGCTTCGCACAAATGTTCGCCCGCCCGCTGCCAGGCGCGGTCGAGCAGGCTCCACAAGCCCCACGCGCTGCCGAGCGCGACCGCGCGCCGCGAGCGCGGGATCTCGCCCGCGCCGGCGATCACCGGCGTGAGACCGCTGACTTCGTCCGCGACTTGGGACAGCCAAGATTCGTCGCCGCTCGGCAGCGCGCGCGGATCTTCCAGGACGCGAAACCGCCGCCGCGCCACCGGCTCGAGCACGCCGAAGAGCAGCGCGCTCTTGCCGGCGCCGCTCGGTCCGTGGATCGCCGTCCAGGCTCCGAGCGGCAGATCCAGGCTGATCTCGCGCAGGTTGCCGGCGCGCAGGCCGCGCAGCCGCAGGGTGCCGGGCCCGCCCGCGCTGCGGCGGCTCACGACGCGCGTTCTCCGAGATCGGGATAGTCCGGGCCGCGGCCGGCGAGCAGCAGGCGGCGCAGCTCCTCGACCAGCGGCTCGGGCCCGGCGATGACGTTGCGGCCGTGCAGCCAGTCGCCGCCCGGCTGCAGCGTGTCCACCACGCCGCCCGCTTCCTGCACCAAGAGCGCGCCCGCGGCCACGTCCCAGGGCGAGAGATGCAATTCCCAGTAGGCGTCGAGGCGGCCGGCCGCGACGTAGGCCAAGTCCACCGCTGCGGCCCCCATGCGGCGAATGCCGCGTTGATGCAGGAACAGGCGGTTGAAGTTCTCGAGGTTGTTTTCCTGGAGCACGTGCCGGCGGTAGGGAAAGCCCGTGGCCAGCAAGGACTGCAGCGGTTCGCGCGCCGCCGACACGCGCGCCGGCGCGCCTTTCAGCGTGCAACCGCCGCCGCGCACCGCCACGAAGCATTCGTCCAGCACCGGCACGTGCACGACGGCGACGTCGGGCCGCCCCGCGGTGACGCGCGCCAGGCTGACGGCGAAAATCGGGAGTTGGTGGACGAAATTGACGGTGCCGTCGAGCGGATCCAGATACCACGTGTGACGGGAGCCGCCGGCGGAGGCGCCGGATTCCTCGGCCAGAATGGCGTCCTGCGGAAAGGCGGCGCGCAGGCCGTCGAGCACGAAGCGCTCGCTGGCGAGGTCGGCGGCCGTGACCAGATCGCAATCCGCGCTCTTGCTGCCGACGTCCGCAGATGTCAGTCGGCGGCGCCAATCGAGCAGGATGCGGCCGGCGCCGCGCGCCAACTCCTCCGCCACGGCCGCCGCCGCGCGCAGATCGGTCACTGCGCCGCCGGCCACGCGCGCAAGACCTCTTCGAGCAGGTCTTCCTGGGCTTGGCGGAAGCGCGCGTTGTTGGTGCGCGCGGTGCCGTCGGATTTGTAGTTGACGACGATCGCGAAGCACACGATCTGGCCGTCGGGAGCGGTCAGATAGCCGGCCAGCGAGGAGGCGCCGCGGATCCAGCCCGTCTTGGCGCGCACTCGCCCCGGCTGGAAGAGTCCTTCCTCGAAGTAGCCGCGCAGCTTGCTCTCGACGCCGCCGACCGCGAGCGACTCGCGGAACACCTCGCCGATGCCGCCGCGCTCGCCAGCCGGCCCGGCCATCAGGCGCAGCAGCGCGCAGAGCAGCGCAGGGCTGCTCGTGTTGACGCGTTCGGTCTCGGAGCGCGCGAGGCCGCTGCCGTCGGCCTGCTTGAGGGTGGCGAGGTCGAGTTTCGCGGCGCCCAGGATCTTGCGCACCGCGGCCACGCCCTCCTCGTTGCCGCCGCCGGCTCCGCGCTCGCGGCCCAGGGTGCGCAGCAGGACTTCAGCGATGAAATTGTCAGACTCCTTGTTGCAGACCGTCAGGGCTTCGCCCAGCGACCAGGCGGACTTCAGGACGATCAAGGGCTTCTCGGACGGCGCCCGCTCGCCCGGCGCGGCGTAGCGCACGGCCGCGGCGGGAATGCCGCGGGCGCGCAGGCCTTCCTCGATCCAGCCGGCAAAGACCGGCGCCGGGTCCGCGACCGCCAGGCGCAGCGGCGCCTTGCCGGCGCCGGAGCCGCGCACGACGATCGCATCGCGGGCCCCGTTCCAGTTCGCGGTCCAGGACTTTGCGTCGGCGGCGGATTTCCGCTCCCAGCGCCAGCCGGCCGCCGGGAACCCGCGCAGGCTGCCGCCGGCATCGAGAATCTCGAGGCAGCCGCCCTCCAACGCCAGCGCCGCGACCGGCGCGCAGTATTCCGCCTGCCATTGGTCCGCCGGCCACAAGGGATGGCGCGCCGGCCCCGTGAAGGCGGTGGCGTCGAGCACCACATCATCGAGCGCCGTGACGCCGCGGCCGCGCAGAGCCTTGGCCAGCGCGTCGAGAAAGGCCGCCGGCACGTCGCGCTCGCCGATGCGCCGCAGCGACGGGTCGCCGTTGCCGCGCAGCCACAGCTTCGATCCGTCCAGGATGCCTGTGCTGCTCCAGCGGTACTCCGGCCCCAGCGCCAACAGCGCGGCCGCCGTCGTGAACAGTTTCATGTTCGAGGCGATCACGAAGGGCTCGGTGCCGCGCCGCTCGTAGAGCACGGTGCCGTCGAGCAGCTCCAGGCGCACGGCCGGAACGATGTCCGCCTCGGCCACCAGCGGGGCCAGCACGCGGTCGAGCCGCGGCTTCAGATCGGTCGGAGCCGCCTGCGCGCAAGCGAAGGCGGCGCATGCGGCCAGCAGCATCACCGGAGGCGCTCGCCTTCCACGGCGATTGCGTAGGCGCAGGCAGCGAAGACGCGGGCCACTTCGGCGACCTTGCCGAACTCGATGGACTCGGGCACGTCGCCGGGCTTGTGATAGACGAGATTCTTCTCGATGTTGCCCTCGAAGAAGAACAGCGCCGGCACGCCTTTCTCGAAGAAGTGATACTGGTCGCTGCGCGCGAAGAGGTCGCGGCCGCCCTTGAAGTCGATCTTGATCTTGGCGCGGGCCCGCTTGGCCTGGCCCTGGACGAAATCGGCCCAATCGTCGCGCTCCCAGGTGCCGCCGACGTTCAGCTCCTTGGGATCGGTGCGCGCGATCTGATCCATGTTCAGCATCGCCACCGTCTTGTCCATCGGGTAGAGCGGCGCCTCGCAGTAGGCGTTGGAGCCGAGCAGTCCGAGCTCTTCGGCGCTGAACCACAGGAACAGCACGTCGATCTGCGGCGCCGTTCCACTGAAAGCCTTGGCCACTTCCAGCAGAGCGGTGCTGCCCGAGGCGTTGTCGTCGGCGCCCGGGTAGATCTGCAGGCTGCCTTGCTCCTGCATGGTGCCGAAGCCCACGTGGTCCAGGTGGGCGCCGAGCACCAGCACCTCGCCGTTGCCGCTGGTGCCCTTGATGCGGGCCGCCAGATTGAAGGTTTCGACCGGCGCCATGTGATGGCGCGTCTCGATCCGCACTTTCAACTTGCCGCTGCTCAGCAGGCTCGACTTCTTCTTCTTCTCGATCTCGCCGTGGTAGGCGCGCAGGTCCTTGCCGAAGATGGCGGCGGCCACTTCGCGCGATGCGCTCATGACGGGAATCTGCGGATAGCCCATGCCGGCCGCCACCTGCTCCGGCGTGAGGCCGCGGCCTCCGGGAATCAGCTGCGCGCTCAAGAGGGCTTTCGTGTCGTCCGGTTCCAAGACCGGATCCGGCACGAACACCATGCCGATCGCGCCCGCGTTGGCGGCGGCCCGCGCTTTCGCCTGCATGCCGCCGTCCGCGACGGGCTCGGCGCCGGCGAAGCGCTTCTGCTTGGGATCGTCCGCCCACGGTTCGCGCGTGAAGACGAACACGATCTTACCTTCCACGTCCTTCTCCTTGTAGTCGGACCAGTTCTCATCCTTCGATTGGATCCCGAAGCCCGCGAACACGGCGGCGCCTTCGGCGGCGCGCGCCACGGAACCCAGGATCGGCACGAAAGCGGCGCCCAGCCTCGGCGCGAGATCCCCGGTCGGCATGCCTTCCCAGCGCAGGCTGCTCTCCGGCGCCGGCGTCACGCAGGGCAGCGTGTACGGCAATCGGTACGTGCCGTCCTTGCCGGCCGGCTCCAGGCCCAGCGCGGACAACTGGCCTTCGACGAACACCGCCGCGCGCTCGAAGCCGGGCGAGAAACTGCCGCGGCCCTGCATCTCCGGTCCGGCGAGCACCATGAGAGTGTCGCGCACCGACTTCTCCTGAATCGCTCCGACCACCTGCTCGAGAGTTTTGTCAGGCGGGCCCGGAACCGGATCCTGCGGCCAGGCCGCAGCCACCAGCAGGGCGCAGAAAAATCCTCCGCTCAGGAGGCGTAACCGGAGGGATGTTTGCGGAACCACGTCACCGCAGTTTGCACGATTTCATCCAAGTCTTCAAAGCGGGGCCGCCAGCGCAGGTCGCGGGCGGCGCGGGACGGGTCCGCCACCAGGCTGGCCGGATCCCCTGCCCGCCGCGGTCCGAACTGGCAGGGCACCGGAACGCCCGCCGCGCGCTCGATCGCCGCCACCACTTGCAGCACCGAGGCGCCCTTGCCGGTGCCGAGATTCCAGGCGCCGCTCGCGCCGCCGCCACGCAGGCGCTCCAGGGCTGCCAGATGGGCCTCGGCCAGGTCCAGCACGTGGACGTAG
>CAYVPL010000211.1:0-4888 GCA_964453755.1 uncultured Planctomycetales bacterium | reverse complement strand
GCTCCGGCCAGCCATTCCTCACGCGTCTGCGCGCGCGCGTCCGTCCACCAAGCCGTGAAATCCTGAGCGCGCGCGAACTCGCGGCCGGTGATGCGCAGCAGCGCAAACTGCGCCGCCTCGCTCAGCCGCAGATCGTCGAGCAGCGCGGCCACGGCTTCGACCGCTTCGGGCTCGGCCATGCCCAGCCACCCGGCGGCGCGCAGCGCGCCGCGCATCGCGCGCTCTTCGCCCGCGGGGCCCGCGGCCAGCAGCACCGAGATGCGCAGGCGCGCCTCGGCCCAGTCGGCGTCCAGCCGGCGCCAGGCGGCGCCGAGCTCCACCGGCAGGGTGGCCCCGCCTTCGCACTGCAACAGGAAGTCGAAACGATCGGCCGGCGCGGCGCGCGGAAGATTGTCAAGGACGAGGCGCGCAGCCTCGCGGCGCGCCGGCAGTTCGGCA
Source organism: uncultured Planctomycetales bacterium (assembly GCA_964453755.1). GTDB lineage: Bacteria > Planctomycetota > UBA1135 > UBA1135 > UBA1135 > JAQBVK01. Next base: position 4,450 of record CAYVPL010000211.1, on the reverse strand, counting down.
TCGGATTGGGCGAGTTCCCAGGCCGCCGCCAGATCCGCCTCCGCCTGCAACGCCGGCGGCAACACGGGCCCGGACTGGGCGGCCGCGGCCAGCACGAGCGGGAGGAAAAAGCCCACGCCCTACTCTATCGGTCGAAAGGGCCCGCTGTGAGACCGATCTCGCGCGCGGCGGCCAGCAGGCGCTCCAGCGCCGCCGCAGGCGCGCCACCGGTGTCCACGCAGAGATCGGCGCAGGCGCGGTACCAAGGCAGGCGGCGCGTCTGCAGCAACTCCAGTTCCTCCGTGAGCGGCAAGCCGGTGAGCGCGGGACGCTGACGGTCATCCGCGCGCCGCCGGGCCTGCTCCGCAACGGATGCGTGCAGCCAGAGCACCGCGCCGTGCGCGCCCAGCAACGCGCGCGCCGCCGGGGACTCGACGATGCCTCCGCCGCAGGCCACCACCGCGTCCGGTCGCGCCAGGAGTTCCGGCAGCAACTCGGTTTCGGCGGCGCGGAACCCGGCCGGGTCGTCGCGCACCCAGGCCGCCAGCGGCCGGCCGGAGCGCTGCGCGAGTTCATCGTCCGCATCCACGAAAACGCGCCGCAGCGATTGTGAAACCACAAGCCCTAGTGTGGACTTGCCGCTGGCGCGCGGACCGATCAAGACCAGGGCGCGCCGCGGATCGCGCCGGCGCGCCGCCAGCGCCTGGCTCAGTTCCTGGCGCAGGGGCTCGAGCGGCAAATCGATGCCGCGCGCCAGCCGATATTGTTCGAGCATCTGGCGCAGCAGCATCTCGGCGCCGCCGATCGGAATGGCGCGCTGCGCGGCGGCCTGCGCCAGGAACTCGGTCTCGGCCGGGTCGTAGACCATGTCGAGAGCCACCGCCCCGCGGCAGAAGCTCCGCCCGGCCATCGGGTTGCCCGGCTGGCTGCGGCTGCCCAAGGTCGTGGCTTGGATCACCCCGGTGAACACCCGGGCATCCAGTTCCGCCAGGCTCAGGATGCGGACCTTGCCCAGGGGAAGGAGCGCAGAGGCCACCGCCGCGGCCTGCTCCGGCCGGCGGGCCGCCAGACTCACCGGATAGCCGCGGCGCAGCGCCTCGGCCGCGGCTCCGCGCGCGGCGCCGCCGGCGCCCAGGATCAGGATCGGAGTTCCGGCCAGCAGTCCTGCGGCCTCGAGCGCGTCCAGCGCGGCGCCGCCGTCGGTGTTGAAGGCCTTCCATCCGGCGGCCTCGCGCTGCAGGAAATTGGCCGCGCCGCAGGCTTGCGCCGCCGGATCGGCGGCGGCGGCCAGCGCGAAGGCTTGCTCCTTGAACGGCGCCGTCACCGAGAAGCCGGCGAAACGCGGATCGGCGTGGGCGCGCAGAAAGGCGGGCAGGTCCTGCGCGGCGCAGGCCGCGTAGACCGCCGCCGCCGGCGGCTGCTCGAGGCGGAAGCCGCTGCTCCAGAGGCGCGGCGAGAGCGAATGCTCGACGGGCCGGCCGAGCACGCCGTAGAGCGGCGCGTTCGTTTGACAATTCTGCGGCAGCAGCCGGCTCAGGGCGCGCCAGTCCAACTGGCCGGGGGCCGTGGCCTCGCCGGGCCAGCAGGCGTAGGTGAAGGGCGCGCCGAAGCCTGGCGCCCACGCGCGCGTCGCTCCCCCCCCCGGCCCCATCGCGAAGGCCAGCAGCCGGCCGCGCGGAGCCAGCGCGTAGAGCGGCAGCACGCGCGCCGCGTCTTCGGCGGAGTCGGCCCACGCGACGATCTTGATCAGATCCGCCGGCGTGGCGCGCTCCTGCGCACGGCGCAGCTCCGCCTCCAGATCGGCCGGCGCGCCTTGCGACTCGTGAAAGGAGTGCACGCGCGTGCGGCCCGCGCTCCACGCCGGCAGCGGATCGGCCAGCGGAAAGTCCAACGCGTCGCAGCCCGCCTCCGCGGCGGTCCGCAGCCACCGCGCGCGCTCGGCCGCGACGCGCGCGCCCGTCGCGAGCGGGCGGTAGGCCGCCAGAAAACGCAGGCCGGAGAATTCGGCGCGCACTTCCCGCAGCGGAAAATCCGCGGCGGTTTCGTCCAGCCGCAGTTCCACCCAAGGCACCTGCCCCTCCAGCAGGCGCAGCCGATCGCGCAAGGCGCGCGCCTCGCCGGCGAAGAGCGAAACGGCGATCACGGGGCGCGATCAGCGATGGGCGGCGGCCAGGGCGCGCAATTCGCGCGCGCTCTCGGCGTCGATGCGGTCGCTCTTGAGCGCAAGATTCAGCACCACGTCGAGCAGGCCCGCGTAACGCCGGCGCTCTTCCGCGCTGAGCGCCTCGAGATGCTCGCGCACCGTGCCGACGTCGCCGCGGGAGATCGGACCGGTCAGCGCGGCGGCCGGACCGTTGGCGCGGGCGGCGCCCATCGCCTGCGTGGCCATCGCGTCCACCACGTCCCAGGCTTCGGCGCCGAAGGCCGGGCGCAGCAGATCCTCGGCCCAGGCCAGCAGCGCGGTGATGTGATTCGAGGCCAGTGCCAAGCCCAGGTGATAGCGGCGGCGGTCGACGTCCGCCTTGAGGCGCACCGGCCGCGCGCCCCAGATGCCGGCGATGCGCAAACTCTCTTCGCGCGCGTTCGGCGAGGCGGTGATGGTGACGATGGCGTGGCGCAGCAGTTCGGCGTCCTGTTCCGGCTCGGTGAATTGCAGCACCGGATGCATGGCCGCCGTGAAGCCGCCTTCGAGCGCGACGGCCTTCAGCACATCCACGTCGTGCATGCCGCTGACGTGCACGAACATCTTGCCGTCGCAGGCGAGACTGCGCGCGCAATCCGCGGCGGCCTCCGCGATGGCGCGATCGGGCACGGCGAGAATCACCAGCTGCGGCTTGTGCTCGGCGGCCTTCTCCCAGCGCAACTCGGCGCGGATGCCTTGAACCTTGGCCCAATCCTGCCAGGCTCCAGGCTTGCGGCCGAGCAGCATCACATCCTCGCCGGCGCGGCGATGGACCAGGGCGAGAGCGCGGCCAGCGCGGCCGGGCCCGACGACGAGGGTGCGATTCATGGCGTGTCCGGGAAAGCGAGTGCGGGTGAATCCAGCGCGGGCAGAGCGAGCGCCAGGCGGCTGCAGGGCGCGACGGCTTCGGCCAGGCGGGCCGCCGCAGCGGCGTCCGCGCAGGGGGCGAAGCAAGCCGACCCGCTCCCCGTCATAAGGAAGGGAGCGCTTTGACGCAAGCGATCACTCCAACTGATGAGCCGGGGCTCGATCTGAGCGGCCGCGGCGGCGAGCTCGTTGGGGCCGGGCTGCGCCGGGGGGCGCGGGGCGGGCTGACGCGGATCGGGCGGCGCCGCGGCGGCCGGCGCCGGGCCCGCGCGCAGCGCCCCGTAGACCGCGGCCGTGGCCAGGCCGAAGTCGGGCAACGCCACGACGCACCAGGGCGCGGGCAGCGGCGCGCGCGCCAGGAGGGTTTCCCCGCGGCCGCCGCGCAGCTCGGCGCCGCCCGGATGCTGGAGAAAAAAATCCACGTCGCTGCCCAAAGTGCGGGCGACTTCGGCCAAGGCGGCCGCGGTTGCGGCAGCCTGCGCGGCGCGGCTGGCGGGCATCGGCGCCAGTCTTTCGAGCAGCCGCAGCGCGCCCGCGGCGTTGCCCGATCCCCCCCCCAGGCCGGCCCCGTGAGGAATGGATTTTGTCAGACGCCAGCGCAGCGGCGGCAGCGCGCGGGCGCGCGCGGGGAAGGCAGCGCGCCAGGCGGCTTCCGCGCGCAGCACCAGGTTCGATCCGTCCGTGGCCAGGCCGGCGGCGGCCGGTCCGGAAATTGTCAAAGTCGAAGCGGCGGCGGCGGGCGCGGACTCTGCCGCAAGCTCATCCCACAGGCCGACGGCCAGGAACCAGGAGCGCAATTCGTGATAGCCGTCGGCGCGGCGGCCGAGGACGCGCAGATCCCAGTTCAGTTTGGCGGCGGTGCGGATGCGCGCGCTCATCCTGCGCGAGCTTCGCCGAGGGCCAAATTGTCAATCAGCCGCACGCCGTGCACGGTGGCGGCCGTCAGCGCGCGCCACGCGCCGGGCTCGGCGCGGCGCGCGGGCGCGAAATCGCGGTCGTCCACCACCGCGGCGTAGTCCGGCTGCACGGCGGGGCCGGCGGAGGCGAAGACGGCGGCCATCGCCGCCGCCAAGCGGTCCGGGTGCCGCTCGCCGGCGGCGAATGCGGACTGCGCCGCCGCCAGCGCGCGCCACAAGGCCAGCGCATCGGCGCGCTGCGCGGGCTGGAGGCGGCGGTTGCGGCTGGAGAGTGCCAAGCCGTCCGGCTCGCGCACGGTGGCGCAGGGCACGATGGCCACGTTCAGGTCGAAATCTTGCGCCATGCGGCGGACCAGGAAGAGTTGCTGCGCGTCCTTCTCGCCGAAGTAGGCGCGGCTTGGCGCGACGCGCTGCAGCAAGTTGAGCACGACCGTCAGCACGCCGCGGAAGTGGCCGGGGCGGAAGGCGCCTTCGAAGGCGGCGACGGCCGGACCGGGTACGACGG
>CAYVPL010000210.1:0-4906 GCA_964453755.1 uncultured Planctomycetales bacterium | reverse complement strand
CCTGCGTTGCCTTAGAATCCAGGCATGCGCAACGCCCTGACCCTGCTCGGCTTCGGACTCATCCTGGGCTCTTGCTCCTCCACGGGCGAAGGCGACTGGGAATCTCACGCCGCCGGTGATGCCGAAACCGGCGCTCTGCCGGAATGGGTCGAGGCGCCGAACTTCACCGTTCTGCAGCCCGGACTCGTCGGCTCCGGCCCGCCGGCTTTGGCGGAGATTCCGCTGCTGCAAGAGCGCGGCTACTCGACCATCATCAATCTGCGGCAAGCTGGCGAGCCCGGCGTCGCCGAGGAGCGCGCCGCCGCCGAAGCCGCGGGCCTGCACTACGTGTCCATTCCGATGTCCGGCTCGAACTTCGCGCTGGCCGACGCCCACCTGCTGCGCCAAGCGCTGGCCGACGCGCCGGCGGGCGACGTGCTGCTGCATTGCGGCAGCGGTTCCCGCGTGGGCGCGCTGTGGGCGATGACCCGCGCGGTCGAGGAAGGCCTCAAGCCGGATGATGCGCGGGCCCTGGCACTGCGCGCCGGCGCCGCGCCGCCGCTGGCCGCCCGCGTGGCGGAACTGCTGCGCGAAGCGGCCTGGGCGCGCTAGGGCTCCAGCCCTAGAAGTTGTTGCCCTGACCCTGCTGCTGTCCGCCGCGGCCGCCCTGTCCGCGGCCGCCGCCGAAGTCCGTCGTGCGCGTGTAGGTCTCGACCTGCGCCGGCGTCAGCACCGCGCCCACCTTGGCAATCTCGGCCTCGCGGATCTGCGTCATCTGCGTGCGCACGGCTTCGCGGTCCATGTTGGCGCCGCCGCCCTGCTGAAACTGATCGAAGAACTGCTCGCGCGCGGTCGTGGATTCGCGCAAAGCTTGGCCGACCACTTCGGCTTGCCGCGCGTCGAGGCCGAGGTCGGCCGTCAGTTGTTCCACCGTGCGCGCCACCCGCTCCTCGCGGCGCTGCGCGCGCTCGAGCTCGCGGGCCGCGCGCTCTTCTTCCTCGCGCTTCTGGATCACGGCGGCCACCGCCGCGTCGAAACTGGGGCCGGTCGGCAGATCGGTCAGGCTCAGAGCCCCCAGATCGGGATTGCCGTTCGGATCCAGGGCGGCGGCGGACGCGGCCGGGTTCGGCGCGGCCTCGCGGCGCGTGGCGGCAAGCAGGCGGGTGTCGAAATCGGCCAAAGCAAGATCCTGGGCCGCGGCTTCGCGCTCGAGGAGCATGAGGCGCTCCTCCAGGCTCTTGAAGGCCGTGGCGGACACCGCGTCCAGGCCCGTGCCGCCGGTCACCTCAGCCGAGCGGTCGCTGCCGCCGCCGATCAGGGAAGCGCCGAGCAGGCCGCCGAGCAGGCCGACCACGAACACCAAAACCGTCTTGAGGATGTCTTGCATGGGGATCCGGCTCCATTCTGCCACAGGCAGAGGGTCGCCGGGGCATGAAACCCGGCGGGTTGGCCCCGGTTCCGGCGCTCTCACTCCTTGCGATCCGGCCTCCGCCTCGGACAATGGCCCCGCGCCATGACCTCTCCTGCCGCACCGCTCCGCCTCCTGCCGCTCTGCAGCAGCATCCTGCTCTGCCTGGGCGCCTGCTCGAGCGCGGACATCCGCCTCTACGAGTTGCGCGACGCCGAGCCCGGCAGTCCGGAGCGCGCCGCCTACGACCGGCTCGCGGAAGCCGTGGAATTGGCGAACGAATTTTTGGAGACCTCCGAATTCGCGCGCGGATTTCCGGCGGGCGCAGCGCATCTGACCCTGGACCACACGGACATCCTGATTCGCATCGCCGGCGAAGGCATCTTTCCGATGCGCATCCAGACTACGGGCTGGGCCGACCCGCGCACCTTCTTCGGCGACGGCGTGCATCCGACGGACAACGGCTTCGTCACCGCGCGCCGGACCGATCAGGAGGCCACCGGCAGCGAGACGACGGACTCCGCGTTCCTGCTGCTCGAGCCGCCGGAGATGGCCGGACTGCTGCTGCGCCAAGCGCTGACCGTGCACGAGATTCGCGTGCGCGGTTCCTTCGACTACTGGATCAACTACAACCTGCTCGGCCTCGATCCCGGCATCGGCTGGGGCGAAGACAGCACCGTGAACCTGCGAGCCGAGGCCGTGATGGCCGCCTTCGAGCAGTGGCACGCCGAGCGCGGCGCCGCGGAAGTCGCGGGCTGAGCGCGCGGGATTTTCGTCAGATCAGGCCCATCGTCCAGGAGACGCCGAGGGTGATGCCGATCCAGGCGAGCACCGTCATGGGCAGACCGGCGCGCAGGTAGTCGGCGGGCTTGTAGCCGCCGGGGCCGTAGACCATCAGGTTGACTTGGTGGCCCCAGTAGGTGGCGAAGGATGCGGATGCGCTGAAGGCCACGGTGAGCATGAAGGCGCGAGCCAGGTGCTCGCCGTCCAGTTCCGGATGATGCTCCGCGATCTCGCGCGCGGCCAGAATCGCGATGGGCGTCACCAAGACTCCGACCGCGTTGTTGGACATGATCGCGGTCAAGATCATGCAAAAGGCGGACAGTCCGCCCAGCACGAAGAAGGGGCCGAATCCGTCCAGGCCGCCCACCAAGGAAGATGCCGCCAGGCTGGCCACGCCCGAATTGCGCATCGCCTCGCTCAGGCCGAGCGTGCCGATGATGAAAATGAGAACCGGCCACTCGATGGCGCGGTAAGCGCGGCGCGCCGTGATGCAGCCGGCGCCGATCATTCCCAGCGCCGACATGATGGCCACGAAGGGCAGCAAGTCCGTCTTGCCCGTCAGCGAAATGAGCGAGAAGCCGGCGATCATGGCCACGGTGATCCAGAAGGCGCGGCTGGCCAGGCCGCGCAGGAAAATGCCGCGGTCCACTCCGGTCAGCAGATAAAAGTCAGACGAAGCCCGCCGCACCCGGTCCTGCGCCGCGGAGTCGCCGACCACGAGCAGCAAGTCGCCCGTCTGCAGCGGCAGCTCGGAGGCCTTCTCGCGAATGTGATGCGAGCCGCGCAGCACCGCCACCGTGGCCACGCCGTAGTCGCGGAACAGATTCAGCTCTTTGATGCGCCGGCCCAGCATGGTCGAGCCGGGCGCCACCGCCAGCTCGAAGAGCTGCATGGTGCGCGGATCGAAGCGGTCTTCGTTGAAGAGCCGCAGGCCGAGCTCTTCCTGCAGGGCGAGGATCGTGTCGGCGGTGCCGCGCAGCATCACCACGTCGCCGGGCTCGACGGTCTCGGCGAAGAAGGGCGGCCAATGCATGGTCTCGCCGCGGGCGAAGAACACGACTTGCGCCCGCACTCTGTCGAAGGCCGCCTGATAGGTGCGCCCGATCAGCGGCGAGCTCGGGCCGATGGTCAGCTCGGTCACGTACTCCCGCACCTGCGAGCCGCCCAGCATCGCCGTCAGCGAGGGCCGGTCCGGCAAGAGCCGGCGCATGAACACCGTCAGGAACAAGATGCCGGCGAGCATCAGCGGAAAACCGATGCTGGACATCTCGAACATGCCCATCGGCGCCAGGCCGGACCGCACGGCCGCATCGCTGACCAGCAGGTTGGTGCTGGTTCCCACCAAGGTGCACATGCCGCCGAGCAAGGCGGAGTAGCACAGGGGAATCATCAGATAGGAGGGCGAAATGCCGCTGCGGCGCGCCAGATCCATGGCCACCGGCAGCAGGACCAGCACCACCGCCGTGTCGTTGAGCACCGAGGACAAGCTGCCGGCAATCAGGCACAGCCCCAGCACGAGGCGCCGCGGTCGGCCGCGGGCGGCGCGCAGTGCCAGCCGGGCCAGAACCTCGAGGGCCCCGGTGCGGGACAAGCCCTCGCTGACCACGAAGAGCGCGGCGATGGTCAGCAGCGCAGGGGTGCCGAAGGCCGCTAGCGCCTGCTTGGGGCCGAGCAGATCGGTGGCCGGGTCGAAATTCGGCAGGAACAGGGCCAAGGCCTGACCGCCCAGCACCAGGCAGATCAGGATGCCGAAGCCGAGAAGGTCCAGAGTGGCCTTCTCGGTGAAGAGCAAGACCAGCACCGCAATCGTCAGGGCAATGACGAAGATCCCTTCCAGGGTCATCGAACCTATCCTATGCCGGCCCCAAGGTCGCCATGCAAGGGATCGCGCCTTTCGTGCTGCTGCTGCCCCTCAGCGCCTGCGCTCCCAGCGCAGCGCCGGAGTCGCACGCCGACGGCGTGCCGGAGCGGGTGGTGGTGATCGGGCCGGGCACCGAGGCGAATCTATGGACTCTGGGCCTGGGCGCACGCGTCGTGGGCGTCTCCGACTTCTGCACGGTGCCCGAGGCGGCCGCCGTGCGCCGTGTCGGCGGGCTGGCCAATCCCAATCTCGAGCGCATCGCAGCACTCGAGCCCGACCTGGTGCTGACGCAGGGCACCCTCCCCCTGTTGGAGGAGTGGTGCCAAAGGACGGGCGTTCCCTTCCGCTCCTTCGGCACCGACTCGATTCAGGCCTGGAGGGAGGAAATGCTGTGGCTGGGAGACAAATTCGGCATGATTGGCGAATCCGAATCCATTCTTGCCGGATCATTCGCCTTATTTGACGAATTGAGGGCGAAGGCGGCCGGACGTCCACCCCTGCGCGTCCTCCTGGTCGTCGCGCGCCGACCCGAGGAGGCCTCCGGGCTGCTCGCTGCAGGCCCGAGCAGTTTCCTGTCGGAACTCTTGGAGATCGCCGGCGGGGTGAACGTTCTGGCCGAGGCCAGCCAGGCCTACGTGGACGTGAACGAGGAGAGCCTGATCCGCCTCGATCCGGAGGCCATTCTCGAGTTCTGGCCTTCCGGCGCCCCCGCCGCCGACCTGCTCAGCCTCTGGCGCCGCTCCTTCCCGCAGCTCGCGGCCGTGCGCGCCGGTCGCGTCGGCGCCATAGTCGGTGCGGAAGCCTTGATCCCCGGTCCCGCCATGCCCGCCACCGCGCGCGAAATGTCCGCCTGGCTCGCGCCTCTCACACCGACC
>CAYVPL010000209.1:0-4913 GCA_964453755.1 uncultured Planctomycetales bacterium | reverse complement strand
CCAGCGATCCGCGCGAGCCCTACCGCATGTTCACCTCCCGCGCCGAGCACCGGCTGCTGCTGCGGCATGACAACGCCGACCGGCGCCTCACGCCGCGCGCGCAGCAGGTCGGCTGCAGCACTCCCGACCGGGACCGCGCTTTCGCCGCGCGCACCGAGCGCCTGGCGCGCGCGCGCGCGCTGCTGGCGGCGACGCCCGCGCCCGGCGACGACGGTTCGAGCGGACGCCGCCGCACGCTGCTGGATCTGCTGCGCATGCCGGAGGCGCGCCTGGACGACCTGCTGCCGGCCGCGCCCGCCGTTGCGGCGCTCGGCCTCACGCCTTGGGATGCGGCCACGCTGGAATGCGATCTGCAGTACGAAGGCTACGCCAAACGTCAGACGGCCTGGGTCGAGCGCGCCGCCGAGCGCGAGTCGGCGCAGATTCCCGACGGCTTCGACTACGCCGGCCTGCGCGGCTTGCGCATCGAGGCGCGTCAAGCGCTGACCGCGGCGCTGCCCGCGACGCTGGGCGCAGCGGGGCGGCTGGCCGGCGTCACGCCCGCCGACGTGGCCCTGCTCGAAATCGCCCGCGCGCGCGCCGGACGCTTCGCCCAAGAAAACCGCGCGGACGTCGTGGACTAGGTCAGTCATGGCCAGGCGCCTCCGGCTCCCGGTGCTGGCGGTGGTCCTCACCTTGGCCGCCGCGTTCTGGCTCTTCCGCGGCGGCGGCGCGGCGCCTGAACCCTTGGCCGTCGCAGCGGCCGATCCCGTGTCCGCACTGCGCGAGGCCGGCGCCTGGAGCGATGCCGCCGTGCTGCAGCGATCCAGCGCCGCGGCGCCCGGCGCTGAGGAGGAGACCTTGCGCGCGGCGCGCCTGCGCCTGCGCGCGCTCGACGTCGCCGGTCGGCCCGCCGCGGGCGCGCTCGTCGCCCAGCTCGACTTCAGCGTTGAGCCGCCCGCGCTGCGCGGCGTCCACGAGATGGACGCGCACGGCGAGGCGGAGGTCGGGGCATGGAGCGCGGAAATCGCCGCGGCCACGCGGTGGGTCGCCTCCTATCCCAATCACGCGCCCCTGCTGGCGCCCGCCTCCGCGGTGCCGGGAGTGCAGGAACTGCAATTTTCCGCCGCCGCCATGCTCGCCGGCCGCGTGCGCGTGGATGGCGCGGCGCCCGGCGCGACTCTGCGCGTGGAAGTGCGCGGCTTCCGGGATCCGGCGGCGGATTGGCCGCCGGCGGCGCGCGAGATTCTCGCGCAGTGGGGACTGGGCAGCGGCGCTGCGCCGCTCTTCGTCGCGCCCGACGGCAATTTCGCCCTGCGCGGTTTTCCGGAGGGAGATCTGCTGGAACTCACGTTTCCCGCGGGCTTCGTGCTGCGCGAGGATCCGGCGCGCCGGCATCCAGCCCGGGTGAGCGCGCCGACGCCGGCCCGCGACCTGCTGATCGAACTGAGCCGCCTGCCGGCGATTCGAGGCACCCTGATGCGGCGCGTGGAAGACGCCGTGATCGTCGCCGCCGAAGCCGGGCAACTGCAGTTTCCGGCGTTCCCCAGCATGCTGATGAAACTCGAGTGGAGCCTGTGGCGCGGCGCCGAATGCGAGGAGGACGGCGCCTGGATTTCCTCCGGCCATTCTTTCCTCATTCCGCTGACGGCGCCGGCGCCGGACCGCGCCGAGCTGCGCGTGCTCGACCACGACGGAACCCTGTTGAGCAGGCGCGCAGTGCCCGGTCCGCTGCAGGACGGCGCGGAACTCGGCACTTGGACCGTGCCCGATGCGGCTCAGCCGCTCGATCTGACCGTTCTGGACGAAACCGGCGAGCCGGTCGCGAACGCGCTGGTCGTGGCGCATCGCGCGGTGCTCGGCCGCACCGGCGGCGACGGCCGCATCCGTCTCGACCTGCGGGCGCCGCCGGGCACTCTCACCATCGGCGCGTTCGGTTTCCGCCTGCAGCGCGTGCCGGTGGCGGAGCCGGCGCCCCCGGATCTGACGGTTCGCTTGGTTGCCGCTTCGCGCCTGCTGCTCGAAGTGAGGAATCCCGACGGCACGCCGGCGGAGGATCTGGTGGCCGTGCTGTCCTATGGCGAAGGCCTGATTCCGGATTCACCCGAGGCGGTTCCAGGCTTCGAGGCCGTCCGCGGCCCGCCTTCCGGAGGCGCCATGTGGTCCGAGGGTTGGCGCGAGCATCACTATCCGTTGCCGGACGGATCCGCCGAATGGAGCGATTTGTCAGGCGGCGCGCCTGTGACTTTGCAGGTGCGCGACCGCTACGACACGCTGCTGCACGAGGAGCAGATCCTGCTCGGCGCCGCCGAAACCCGGCTCGTGCGCGTGCAGGTGCCGCGCGCCGGCCGCGCCATCAGCGGGCGCCTGCTCACGCCGGAAGGAGCGCCCATCGCGGGCGGCCATGCCTCCCCGGGCGGCATGTTCCAGGAGGCGACGACCGACGCCGAGGGGCGCTTCCGCTTCGATCACTTCTACGGCGAGTCGCCCAGCCTCATGCTCTGGGCCGAAGGCCGCGTCAGCCGCACCAGCCAGCCCGGTGAATTCGCGGACGGCCGCGATTGGATCCTCGAGCCCGCGCGCACCGTCTGGATCGTGGCCCTCGATGCGCGCGGCGCGCGCTGCGGCGCCGGTCGAGGACCGCTGTTGGAGGTGGACGGCGGCTGGCAGGGCGCCGGGCAGGAGCGCGGCCCGGGACTCTACGAAGTCAGCGGAGCGCCCCGCCGGCCGGGCACCGTGACGGTGCCGGGCACCGCCGTCGCGCCGGTGCGCATCGGCGCCGAACAGACGGAAGCCACGGTGACGGTGCCGGACTGACCGGGTCAGGCCCAGACGCCTTCCGGCAGCGAGCCGGTGAGGATCCGGCAGATCTCGAGGTACTTGCGGCGCGTCTTGGCGATGATTTCGGGCGGGATCGGCGGCGGCGGCGCCTTGCGGTTCCAGTCCTTCAGGCTGCGCAGGTAGACTCTGACAATTTCCTTGTCGTAACTGGGCGGCTCCTCGCCTTCGCGAATCGCGTCCGCCGGCCAGTAGCGCGACGAATCGGGCGTCATGACCTCGTCGATGAGGACCAGTTTGCCGTCGAGGCGCCCGAATTCGAATTTGGTGTCGGCCAGGACCACGCCCTTCGTGGCGCAGCGCTGCGTCGCGGCGTCGAAGATGCGCAGCCCGAGGTCGTGGATGCGCTGCGCGTCGGCGGCGGAGCCGATCAGTTGCACGGCCTCGGCCCAGGTCACCGGCTCGTCCTTCTCGGCCTTCGTGGTCGGCGTGTGCAGCACGCCGGGCAGGCGCGACGAATTCTTCAGGCCGGCGGGCAGCGCGTGTTCCCAGAGGCGCCCGGTCTTTTCGTATTCGCGCCAGCCGCTGCCTGCCAGATAGGCGCGCAGCACGATCTCCACGTTCACGCGCTCGGCGAGCCGCGTCCAGGTGCTGCGGCCGCGCAAGGCCTCGTGCACGCTCAGCGGCAGATCCGGAATGGCTTCCACGCGCGTCGTCACGCGCGCCGCCGGCATCCAGGACTCCACTTCGCGGAGCCAGTGCTCGGTGATGTGCGTGAGAATCTTGCCGCGGTCGGGGACGACCTCGTGCATCACCACGTCGAAGGCGCTGAGCCGGTCGCTGGCAATCATCAAGGCCATGCCCGGATGAGCGGGATGGCGGTAGACGTCGCGGACCTTGCCGGTGTAGGTGAGTTCCCAGCCAGGAATGCTGAGTCCGCCGCGGTAGCCGGTGCCCAGTTCGTGTGCGGAAGCCGGTGAAGCCATGGCCCGATTGTAGAAGCGCAGCCGCGGTTTCCGCTGCCGGCAGCCGCGCTAGGATTCGATCGTGCCGGATGCGACCACGGCGATCGCCCTGCCGGGCTGCAAGTCCAGTTCCCAGCGCGCGCTGATGCTCGCGGCCCTGGCCGGCGGGGAGAGCCGGATCGAGGGCCTCTCCGACTGCCAGGACTCGGCGGATCTCCGCGCGGCCCTGCAGGCCCTTGGCGCGGCTTTCACGCCGGACGGCGCGGTGCCCGGATCGTGGCGGGTGCGCGGCAGTCCGCCGATGCACTGGGGAAGCGCGGCGAAGCCGGGCGGAGCTGCGGTCGAGGTGCCGGTCGGCGAGGGCGCGTCCACCCTGCGCTTCCTGTTGGCTGCCGCAGCAGCCGGCAGCGGCGCCGTGACGCTGCGTCCGGCCCCGGCCCTGGCGGCGCGGCCGCACGGCGAACTGCTGGCGATTCTGACCCGCTTCGGCGCCACGATCGAAGCCGGCCTGGACGCGGCGGGACCGCGGCTGCGCGTGAGCGGGCGCGGCGGATTCGGCGCGCAGCGCGTCGAACTCGGCGCGCTCCAGACCAGCCAGACCTTGTCCGCGCTCTGGCTCGCCGCGGGAGACGCGCCGATGCAGTGGCGGCTCCTGCAGCCGGCGGGTTCGCAGGGCTATCTCGGTCTGACGGCGGCGATGTTGCGCGAGGTGCGCGGCGCCGAGTCCTTGATCGAGCGCGAGCCCGGCCGCGCGTGGGATCAGGCCGCCGGCTACGGCCGCGACGCGCGCCTGCGCGTGCTCGCCGATCCCAGCGCCGCGCTTTTTTTCGCCGTGGCCGCGCAGTTGCTGCAGCGCCCGGTGCTGCTGGCGCGCCCCTGGAACCCGCAGCATGCGGACGCGGCGCTGCTGCAGCAGCTGCGGGATCAGGAGTGGCTGGATTGGCAGGAAGCCGCGGGCGCGCGGCGCCTGCTGCCCGGACCGAGCGCGCACCTCCGCGCCATGAACCTGGACCTGGACGCGGCGCCGGATGCCGGCCCGGCGCTCGCGGTGCTGGCGGCTCATTTGCCGCAGGGCGGCCGATTCACGGGCCTGGCCCGCCTGCGCATCAAGGAGTCGGATCGCGTCCTGGCGATGATTCGGCTGGCCGAAGCCTGCGGCGCCGACGTCGCGCTGAGCGCCGACGCCTTGCG
>CAYVPL010000208.1:0-4916 GCA_964453755.1 uncultured Planctomycetales bacterium | reverse complement strand
TAGTCTTCGAAGGATCCCGGCATCTGCGCGTGGATGACGAGGCGCAGATCGGGCTTGTCCACGCCCATGCCGAAGGCGCGCGTCGCCACCAGCGCGTCGAGCCCGCCGGCGAGAAAGGCGTTCTGCGCGCGCTGGCGCTCTTCGGCGCCGCACTCGCCGTGGTAGCGCGCTGCGCGCAATCCGGAGGCGGCGAGCGCGGCTGACAGTTCGTCGGCGAGTTTGCGCGTGGTGACGTACACCAGCGCCGGCCCGGAGCCCTCGCGCGCGGCGACGGCCTCGCGCACGGCGCGCCGCCAGGCCTCCTCGCCGCCTTCGATTTTGTGCTCGGCCAGGTGCAGGTTGGGGCGGAAGAATCCGTGCACCACCACCGCCGGCTGACGCAGGCCCAGCGAACTGACGATGGCGTCGCGCAGCCCGGGCGCGGCCGTGGCCGTGAAAGCGCCGATGCGCCGCGGCCGCGCGCGCTGCAGGAAGGCGCCGACTTCGAGATAGGCGGGCCGAAAGTCGTGGCCCCAGCGCACGACGCAATGCGCCTCGTCCACCGCCACGAGCGGAATTTCCGCGCGCGCGGAGAGGTCGAGGAAGGCTGGCGTGAGCAGGCGCTCCGGCGAGACGTAGAGCAGCTTCAACTCGCCCAGGGCGTAGGCGCGCTCGGCGGCGCGACGCTCCTCGTAGCTCTGATTGCTGTCGATGCCGGCCGCGGCGAGTCCGCGGCGCTGCAGGCCCGCGAGCTGGTCGCGAATCAGGGCGATGAGCGGCGAAACCACCAGCGTCGTGCCCGGCAGCATCAGCGCGGGCAGTTGGTAGCAGAGCGACTTGCCGCCGCCCGTCGGGAACACGGCGAGCGCATCGCGCCCCTGCAGCAGCGCGCCGACCACTTCCTCCTGCCCGGGCCGGAAGACGCCGTGCCCGAAACGGCGTAAGGCGGCGTTGATCTCAGGATCGGTCGTGAAAGCGTGATGGCTGGTCACGACTACTCCAGCGGCCGGAAGCCACAGGTCAGAAGGTGCTCGTAGGTCTCGTCAAATAATTGGTTGGGAGGAACGAAGACCACGGTGCCCTCGCGCCCGCGGGTAAGGAGCACGCGGTAGGCATTGACTCGCATCTGGTGAGGATCCACTGGCCGTGCGCGGCCCTTCTTGCCGTGGCGCCGCGCATCTTCGGAGCTCCACTCGCCCCCCCGCCGCACCAGATCACTACCCCAACACACCAATGCCATGTCCAGCTCAAGACCCTGCGCAGCAAACTCGGTTGCCACGGTAGTCATATGTCGGCATGAATCCGGGTGATTGTCGCCTTCGCAGAACCAAGGTCCTACGCGCATGCGCTTCGTCGCCTGCCAATCGTTGTCGACGCCGTACTCGGGAAGGATCTTGTCGCGTGAGGACGCCAGCAGGCCATAGCGAGTGCCGGATTCGCTTTGGAAGCGTTCGCGCAGGTATTCGCGACCCGCCGCGAGGTCTCGCGTCAGCCAGAGACGCAAGCCGTCAGGTGCCCTTCCACCTGGGGACCAGAGTTGTTCGGAGACGCGCGCAGCTGCTCCGGCCTCGCCCTCGAGCAGCCCCTCAACGAAGCGATGCAGGTCGCCAGCGAGGTGGAAGCGAATTTCCGTGTCCAAATTCAAAGCGTGATTCCATCGGGATCCACCAGCAAGATCGGCGAAGATGGCCTCCAACCCGGCGGGAGCATGAACCGTCCATTGACCCGGAGCCGCTGAGCGAGCGATTGCGTCGCGCCATTGCACGAGTCCTCGCTCTTCCCCGACGTAAATTTCCTGACCGCTGCCGATCAAACCAACCAGGACCGACCACTCAGGCATGCGTTCGGAAATGCGCACGAACAGCTCCGGCTCAGATGCAATCCACTCCGCGGGCCAGTCCTTGTGAGTGTCAGCAACCTTGTCGGCATCGAAGGCGCGCTGCGCTTCGTCGAACACGAGCAAGTGTTCCGGAGGAACCTTGCCCGGCTTGCCCACGTATGTGTTGAGGTAGGATTTGATGTGGCGCACGAAGGTCTTGCCGCCGCCGCCTGCGCGCTTCAATTCGTATTGCAGAACCTCGGCGAGCGGTCCGTTGCCGGTCAGGTAGAGCCCCGGCACCGAAGGCTTGCCCGATTTGCGCGGCACGGCCAGATCATCCAGATGGTGCGCGTGGACGGCGCGCATGCCGACGAGGGTTTTCCCAGCTCCAGGAACTCCAGTGATCAGGATCAAATGCCGCGTCTTCGTGCGGGCCGCCTCGTGCGCGATGCGGGCGATGGATTCCACCGCGGGATCGGTGGCTGCCTTGGCTCGCCAAATCGCGCGCACTGTTCCCGAATGAAAGAGTTCGCGCGCCGCCTCCACGAGCGTTGGCAACGGGCTGTAATTGCTCTCGTCAAGAAAGTCTTCACGACTCAAGCTGGGCGCTCGCTGTCCGCGGGCCAACTCACGCAGCAATGCGTCCAAGCCGCGCGGACCGACGATAAACACTCCGTCGCGCTCGCGAACTGTGGCGCCAGCACGAGTCGGCACCAGGATGGGCGTCACCGGCCGCTCATGGCAGCAGGCATGATAGGCGCGCAAATCACGAGCGTATGCCGCAGCTTGATCAAGATCCGCGCGGGAAGGCTGTTCCTTCCCTTTGAGCTCAATCACGGCCACGGCACCGTTGCCAAGCACCACGGAATCGGCGCGCCGCTCGTCGTAAAAGAGCTTGAACTCGAGCAGCGCGTCCCATCCGGCGGTGGCCGCCTCAGCGGCAAGGATCTCCCGTGCTTCTTGCTGCAGCATGGGCACAGACTCTGCCCAAGCACGCTCCTGCGCTGCTCCAGGATTGCTGACGAAACGCCCCAGAGCCGCGATCACCTCACGCGAAGGGGTGCGCTCAAACGATTGCAGGTCGGAAGCCCAGCCGGACGGTGTCATACAGGAGGACGAACTCGCTGAGTCCTAGAGCGGCACCCGCACCGTCACCGCGCCGCGCAGTGCTCCGGCGGCGAAACCGGTGGCGCGGTCTTCGGGGTAGATGCGGCGGATGGCTTCGAGAGTCGCGGGCAGAATCTCGGTGCCTTCGCTGCCGTGGCACTGCGAGCACAGCGGCGCGGTGCGGATCGGGCGCATCCACAGAAGCTCCTGGCCGCCGTCGGTCGTGACGACTTCGCTCCAGTCCTTGGGCTCGGCCTCCGCAGCCCAGCGCTCGAGCACCGCGCGCTCCGCGGCGGTCGGCGCATTCTTCGGATTGCGCAGGCGCAACGCGGTGCGGCTCACGTGAATCCCCTGCTCGGCGCGCGTGCGCTCGGTGATGGATTGCGCAACTTCGGAGCAGACCAGCACCGCGTCCTGCGCCGGCCCCTTCGCGAGAGCCGCGGTGAGCTCCGGCAGCAGCGCGCCGTTGAGAGCGGCGGCCGCCTGCTCGGCGCGCGTCGTGGCGGCGGCGAGCGCCTCGCTGCTGGGCGCCGGCTTGCCGCAGGAAGGCGCGGCGGCGAGAGCCGCGAGCGCAAGGACGCCGGCACGGTGCTTCAGCATGGCCCTATGCTAGGGCTGCGCGCGATACCGCTTCGCCATCCCGCGCGCCTCTTCCGCCGCGCGCGCGCGCAACTCCGGCGGCCCCAGCACTTCGGCGGACGCGCCCCAGCGCAGCACCCAAGCCAGCGCCTCGGCAAAGCCGGGAATGGCCAGAGTGAGGGTGGCGGAACCGTCGCGATGCTTGAGGGCGCTCTGCTCCGGATGCCAGGCGCGCTCGAGCGCGAACTCCGCGACGCTGGGCGCGAAGCGAACGCGCACCTTCAGCGCTTTGCCGCCGTCGGCGCCGAGGCCGGGAATGAAACGGCCGAAGCGCTCGGCGGCGTCGCGGCTGCGATCGAAGTCGCGAGCATGCGCGGGCTCGGGCAGCACGGCGGCGCTCTGCACCCGCGACAAGGCGTAGACGCGCTCGCCCGGCCGGCTGCCGTCGGTGCGCCAGGCGATGAGATACCAGTCGCCCAGCCGGCAGGCCAAGTGGATGGGATCCACCACGGCCGCCGAGGATTGCTCGTAGCCCGGCGCGCGATAGTGGATGCGCAGCTGCCGCTTCTCGCGCAGGGCGCGCGCAGCCTCGCGCCAGACCTCTTCGCTGACCGGCCGCGCCGCGCCGCCGAAGAAAGACACCTGCGCCGTCAGCAGGCCGGGATCCAGGTCCACGGGCTCCTGCAGCATCTCGCGCAATTTGTCAAAGACGCGCCCGATCGCGGGGCCGATCGGCGTACCGCGGTACTCCGCCGCCATCTGCGCGCCCAGCGCCAGGGCCAGCAACTCGTTCTCCGACAGGCGCACCGGGCGCAGGGTCCAAGCCTCGTCGCTCAGCGCCAGCGTGCGCCGGCCGGCGTCGTAGCGGATCGGCGCGCCGTGGTCGTCGCGCAGCGTGTCCAGGTCGCGCTGGATGGTGCGGCGGGTCACGCCCAGCTCCTGGGCGAGCAAACTGGCCGTGGCGGGCTGGCCGGAGCGGAGCCGGGCCTCGATGTGGCGCAGACGGTGCAGGAGCGGGCGCGTGGTCATCTTCCGCCGGGCCAGAGGCCGGGTTCTCTGAGAACGAGAATGACGCACCATGTGTGACAGAGATTGTCGCACAACTGCGCGATTCCGGGGCGCGGATTGCCGCGCCCCGGATCATTCAGGCCCGCGCCTCAAGCCCCGGTCAGACCCAGATCCCGCTCCAAGGCGCGCAGGCAGGAGACCAGCCGCCCCTTGAAGACGCGGACGTAAGGCACGCGGCCGCCGCGAATGCAGGCATCGCGCAGGGATTTCTCCGTCTTGTGGCTGATGAATCCGGTGGCGCACAGCACGAAGTTGTAGGTGCCGCTGGCGATGCTCTGCGCGGCCGAAGCCACGCGCCGGTCCTCGGCCACGCACCAATCGAGGCGCACCGGCTCGAGGCCTTCGCGAAGGTCCGCCTCCAACG
>CAYVPL010000207.1:2980-4920 GCA_964453755.1 uncultured Planctomycetales bacterium | reverse complement strand
CCGGGCTTCGGCGACCGCCGCAAGGCGATGCTGGAAGACATCGCGATTCTCACCGGCGGCACCGCGCTGGTCGAGGACCTGGGCTTCAAGCTGGAGACCGCGACGGTCGAGCAGCTGGGCTCCGCGAAGCGCGTGACGATTGACAAAGACAACACCACGATCGTCGAGGGCGCCGGCAAGAAGGACAAGATCAAGGCCCGCATGGACCAGATCAAGGCCGAGATCGAGCGCACCACCAGCGACTACGACAAAGAGAAGCTGCAGGAGCGCCTGGCCAAGCTGGCCGGCGGCGTGGCGGTTCTCAACGTCGGCGCGGCCACCGAGGCCGAGATGAAGGAGAAGAAGGCGCGGGTGGACGACGCCCTGCACAGCGTGCGCGCGGCCGCCGAGGAAGGCTTCCTTCCGGGCGGAGGCGTGGCGCTGCTGCGCGCCCAGGACTGCATCAAGAAGCTGAATCTGACCGGCGACCAGGCGGCTGGCGCGCAGATCATCTTCCGTGCCCTGGAAGCGCCGATCCGGCAGATCGCTCACAACGCCGGCATCGACGGCTCGATCGTGATCGAGCGCGTGCGCAACGAGAAGAGCTACGTCCACGGCTACAACGCCGCGACCGAGAAGTACACCGACCTGGTCAAGGACGGCGTGATCGACCCCACCAAGGTCGTGCGCACCGCCCTGCAGAACGCCGCGTCGGTCAGCACCCTGCTCCTGACCACCGAGGCGGTCATCAGCGAGATTCCGCGCCCCGAGCCGAAGATGCCCGCCGGTGGCGGCGGCGGCGGTGGCATGGGCGGAATGGGCGGGATGGACTTCTAGTCAGTCTTCGCCTTCCACCACGCGGCCCGCGCAGGCAATCCCTGCGCGGGCCGCTTCCTTTTCCGCGATCGTCCCCTACTTCGCGTAGACCTTGCGGATCTGCTCCGTGTACTCCGCGAGCGTGCCCAGCCCGACCGCCGCGCGCCGCTCGTCCACGCGGTCGGGATCGGCGATCGGCTTCGGCAGCATCACACCGTCCACCAGGTGGAACTGCGTGCCGTAGATCTGCTCGCGCCCGCGCGCGATCGCCACGCGATCCTCCAAATAGGCGAGATCTTTGCCGTCCGCCTCCCCCGCCGGCACCGCGGCGCGCAGCAGCGCGAGGCAGCGCTCCTGGAAGTCGGGATCGGCGTCGGCGTGCTGCGCCAGCAGCCAGGCGTCATGCGCGCCCTGCGGCCCGACTCGTGAGATCATCGGCCAGCCGTGGGCATCCACGATGCCGCTCAGCCAGGCGCGATTCTCGGCGTCCACGGCCTCGAGCTGGTGAAACCAGCTCATCATTGCCGCCTCGTCGCTGGGCTGATTCATGCGCAGCTCCTGGTCCGCCGCGACCCGGCGGGAGAGTTCGGCGCGGATGGCCTCCCAGTCCGGGGCGGGCGCGGGGGCGGGGGCGGCGCAGCCAGAAACGAACAGGCAAATCGCCGCGATGGGCAGCGCTCTCACTCGTACATTGCTGCAAAGCATGCTCTCCATCCTTACCGCCCTGCTGACGGCTGTCCAGTTGCCTCCCCTGCCGGAGACGCCGATCCTGCTCGACGGCGTCACCATCGTGGACGTCGAGGCCGGCGCCCTGCGGCCGGATCAGTGGGTGCTGATCCGCGGCGAAACGGTCGCGCAGATCGGCGCGCGCGGCAGTTTCGCGCCTCCGTCCGGCGGCGTCCGCATCCTGGACGCCACAAAGTTGTTCCTCGCGCCGGGCCTCTTCGACACGCACGTGCACTTCGTGGATCCGGCCATCTACGGACCGGCGATGGTCGCGAACGGCGTGCTCTTCGCCCGCGACCTCGGCAGCGCCACTTCTTCGGCGCTCGCGCTGCGCGAGTCTTTCGCCCGCGGCGAGCGCCTCGGACCGGAGTTGATCGTCGTCGGCGCCATCGTGGACGGGGACCCGCCGGTGTGGCCCT
>CAYVPL010000207.1:1760-2880 GCA_964453755.1 uncultured Planctomycetales bacterium | reverse complement strand
CCGGAGTTGATCGTCGTCGGCGCCATCGTGGACGGGGACCCGCCGGTGTGGCCCTTCAGCGAAGTTTGTCCGGACGCGGCTGCAGCGCGCGCCGCGGTGGCTCGCCTGGCCGAGGCGGGCGTGGATCAGATCAAGGTGTACAGCCGTCTGACGCCCGAGGCCTTCCACGCCGCCGTCGCCGAGGCCAAAGCGCGCGGGCTGAAGGTCGGCGGGCACGTGCCGAACGCCGTCAGCCTGGGCGACGCGCTCGGCGCCGGCATGGATTTCTCGGAGCATCTGATGGGCTTCGAGCGCCTGTGGGGCCGCATGACCGGCGCGGCCGCGAATGAATTCGCCAGCGGCGATTTCCGCGAGTACGCGCACTGGGCTCTGCGGCCGCAGCTCGATCCTGCGGCATGGCAGGCGGAATGTCAGAAGATCGCGGCCAGCGGCTGCGCCTTCGGGCCGACGCTGGTGGTGATGGAAGGCATCGCCGGCTTCGGCGATCCCAAGCAGGCCGCCGAAGATCCGCTGTACGCCTACGTCAGCCCGTTGATGCGCAGTTTCTGGGAGCAAGGCTCCTACAGCCGCATCGCCGGCTTCTTCGCGCAAGCGCTGCCGCATCAAATCCGCCTGGTCAAGGATCTGCACGACGCAGGCGCCACCCTGGTCTGCGGCACGGACCTTGCCAATCCCCGCGTTTTCCCCGGCTTCTCGCTGCATCGTGAGATGGAGCTGTTCCAGCAGGCCGGCATTCCGCCCGCCGCCGTGCTGCGCTGCGCCACGCAGAACGCCGCGAAACTGTGCGGCGTGGACGACCGGCTCGGGCGCGTGACGCAGGGCGGGACCGCCTCGCTCGTGCTCCTGCGCTCCAATCCGCTGCTCGACGTGAAGAATTACTCACAAATCGAGAGCGTGATCCTGCGCGGCCGGCTGCTGGAGCGCGCGCAGCTCGACGCCATGCTGGCGGATGCGCGCCAATCCTCCAGCGGCGCCGCGCCGGCGGAAGACGCAGCCCCGACGGCGGCGATGACGGTGCGCATTCCCGGCGCGCCCGTGCATCAGGGCCGCTACGACTACAAGTTCTCGGGCCAGCCCGCCGGCCACGAGGACTTCCTGTGGACCCAGGACGCCGACGGCT
>CAYVPL010000207.1:0-1660 GCA_964453755.1 uncultured Planctomycetales bacterium | reverse complement strand
TCGGGCCAGCCCGCCGGCCACGAGGACTTCCTGTGGACCCAGGACGCCGACGGCTATCACTTGCAGGCCTTCTCCGAGACCGGCGGCTTCAGCGCGCCCGTGGAGATCACCGCGCACTACGGCAGCGACCGCAAGTTCCGCTCCGCCACCTGGCGCCGGCCCGACGGCAGCGAAAGCGCCGAGCTCGAG
This sequence comes from uncultured Planctomycetales bacterium, assembly GCA_964453755.1. Lineage (GTDB taxonomy): Bacteria > Planctomycetota > UBA1135 > UBA1135 > UBA1135 > JAQBVK01. The sequence continues at coordinate 1,471 of CAYVPL010000207.1, read as the reverse complement.
CTGAAGGGAGAAATCCTGCACGTCCGCGGCGGCAAGGCGGGCGCCGAGCCGCAGACGACGGAGATCCCGATCGGCACGGCATCCATCGGCGTGATGATGTTCAGCGCCGACTGGATCAGCAACCCCACCCTGGGCATGAATCCGGGCGACGGGAAGCAAATGACCGATTGGTCCTTCAGCTCGGAATCCTGGATGCCCGCCGCCAACACCTTCACGCTGCTCCGCGACCCCGACGCGGAAGTGGAGTGGGGCGGCCGCAAGGTGACCGTCTCCGTCTACTCCGGCGAATACGAAATGGAGGGCCAGAAGATGAAGTCGCGCACCTGGGTCGGCCCCGACGGCATGCCGATCAAGTCTGCGCTGGCGCTACCCTTCGGCAAGTTCGAGGCGATGCTGATGCCGCCGCAGTGAGCGGCGGCGGAGACGTCAGCCGCGCGCTCTTCCGGCCGGCTTGCCGCCGCCGGCCTTGCGCTCCGGCTTCTTGAAGATCAGCAAGTGGTTGAAGCCGCGCAGGAAGAAGTTGGTTTCTTCGGCGGCTTTGTGAAAGTTGCCCTTCTCCAGGTTCTTGTTGCCGCGCACGACGGCGATGTGGTCCACCATCTCGAAACGGCGCTCGAGCAACTCGACCAGCCGCGCGCCGATCGGCACGAAGCCCTTCCGCTGCCACACGTCGCAGACGTAGACGGCGCCGTGGCGGCCGGGGCGCAGCACGCGGTCCATCTCGCCGAAAACGTCGTGCAGGGCCTGGAAGTACTCGGAACTGTTGGCCGGCAGCTCGCCGATGCAGTCGGGCAGGCCGCTGTACTTCAGATTGTCGCCGTAAGGCGGATCCACGAAGGCGAAGCAGGCCTTCTCGTCTTCCAAGGGCAGCTGCCGCGCGTCGGCGCGGAACACGTCCGGCCGCGGCGGAGCCAGGTCGTAGCCCAGCGCGCGCCGCTTCATGTCGCGCGCCACGTCCAGCGTGGTGCCGCTGCCGGCCATCGGATCGATCACCAACTCGCCTTCGGCCGTGTAGCGCTCGAGCAGATTCCAGATCACCCACGAGGGCGTGGCGCCGCGGTAATTGGAATCGCCGTGCGCGCCTTCCGCGTAATGCTGGGAAGGATACTCCCACAGCGTCGTGGTCTGCAGCGTGAGGCGGGGCTTGGGCATGATGTCAGAGAGCGGCGCGGCGGTTGAAGATCTTGAATCCCAGCAGTTCGACTTCGGGCTCGAGATCCTGCGGGCAGGCGGGCTCGTCGCTGACGTAGTCCGTGGAGAGGTACTTCTTGTTGCAGTCGGCGAAGACGGTGACGACCGCGGCCGCCGAACCCTGCGCCTCGGCCGCGAGCAGCGCGCCCAGGAAGTTCGCGCCGCTCGAAATGCCGACGCCGAATCCGAGGTCCCGCGCCAGACGCTGCGCCATGCGGATGGCGTCGCCGTCGCGCACGTCCAAGATCTCGTCGAGCCAGGCCAGATCCACGATCGAGGG
>CAYVPL010000206.1:0-4949 GCA_964453755.1 uncultured Planctomycetales bacterium | reverse complement strand
CGTCCTGGCCCCACGCGGCGAGGCCCTTCTTCCAGCGCTCGGCGGTCTCCGCCGCGTAGGCGTCCGCATCGAGGCCCTTCTTCATCGCCTCGGCTTCGTCCACCCAAGGGCGGAACTCGCGCGCCGAGAGTCCGGGAAACGTGAGCAGCAGGTTGCCGAGGTCGCCCTTCGGGTCGATCACGAGCGCCGGCACGCCGTCGATCGCCGCCTCCTCGATCAGCGCGATGCCGAGGCCGGTCTTGCCGGAGCCGGTCATGCCGACGATCACCGCATGCGTGCTGAAATCCTTCGCGTCCACCAGGACCAGATCCGGCTGCGGCTTGCCGCCCTCCGGATCGAGGCCGCGCCCCAGGTAGAAACAGGCGGGGAGCTCGTACGGCATGGCGCGCCTAGGATAGTCGGCCTGCGCCGGGGCCATGAAGCGCTTCATCCGCATTCTTCTGCTGAGCCTCGCCTGCGGAGGCATGATCGCGGCCCTGGCCGCGGCCTGGTTCTTCCTGCCCTTCATGACGCGGGTGCAGCGCGTCGCGGCGGAGCCCGCCGCCGGATTCCACGCCGACTACTACCTGTACCTCGGACCTGCGGCGCGGCAGCGGGCCGAGCGCGAAGGGACGGCCGTGATCCTGGTGCAACCCAACAACTCCGGGATCAACTCCGACGATCCGGAGGTGCACCGCAAAGACGCCTGGTGGACCAGCTTCGGCCGCCACGGCGTCGCCGACGAGCTGGGCGCGATTCTGCTGGTTCCGGCCTTCGTGCGACCGGCGCAGGATTGGCAGATCTACACGCACGCGTTGGATCGCGATTCTCTGACAACCGGTCGCGCCGATCTCGCCCGGCCGGATCTGCAGTTGCTGGCCATGGTGGATCACGCTCGCGCCCTGCTGGCGGCGAACGGAGTGCACGTGCGTGGCAGGTTTCTGATCCAGGGATTTTCCGCCAGCGGCATGTTCGCGGATCGTTTCACCATTCTGCATCCCGACCGTGTGCTGGCTTGCGCCGCCGGCTCACCCGGCGGCTGGCCGGTGGCGCCGGCTGCCGAACAGGCCGGCGAAGCGCTGCCCTATCCGGCCGGCGTGGCAGATCTTGCGGCGCTCACCGGACGCGGCTTCGACGCAGCCGCCTACAACCTGGTGCCCAAACTCTTCGTGATGGGCGACCGCGACCAGAACGACTCGCTGGACTTCGGCGACGGCTGGGACGTGGGAGCGGCCGCGCTCGTGGACCGGCGGTTCGGCGCCGATCCGCAGGCGCGCTGGGGCGAGGCGGAGCGCCTGCATCGCGAAGCCGGCACCGGCGCGCGCTTCGTGCGCGTCGCGGGCGTCGGCCACGAGCGCAAGCGCCTGCAGCGCCACACGACCGACTTTTTTCAGGAGGCGCTCGCCCAGCCGGCGCGGCGCTGAAGCGTCGCCAGAGCCGTGACGAGCCGCGCCAGCGCCGGCGGGTGCTGGACGAGGAAGAGCGAAGGCTCGATCAGCTCGAGTTCCGAGATCAGCGGCTGCCCATCGAAGCCCGCGACCAGATCGAGCCGGGCGTAGAGCAGGTCCATGCGCACTGCCGGCGGCAGCGCCGCCAGCACGCGCTGCAGCAGCGCGCGTTCGCCGGGCTCGGGCAGCAGCGCGCCGCTGACTTGCTCGTCCTGGCCGGCGAAGCGCGGCTGCTTGCGGACGCAGTGCAGATGCTCCTCCGCGATCCACACGTGCGCGCGCTCGCCGGGATGCGCGAAGCCGGGCAGGGCCGGCTGCACCAGCGCGTCGCGATGCGCGCAGAGGCTCTTGAGAAATGCCTGACCGGAGGCGCGCTCGGCGCGGGCGAAACGCTGCGTGCGGAAGGATGCCGCGGACACGGCAGGCTTGACGACGCATGCATCCCAGCCGCGGACGGCACACAGCTCCTCCAGATCGGGCGCCGCGCCGCGCGCGATCACGACCGTGGGCACGATGGGCAGGCCGGCCTGCTCGAGCTCCAGCAAGTAACCCTTGTGCAGATTCCAGCGCACGGCCGCGACGGAGTTGAGCAAACGCGACTTCGCGGCGACGCTGGCAGCCCATGCGGCGAAGCGCTCAGGCTCCAGGAAGTAATTCCACGTGCTGCGCAACAACACCGCGTCGAAAGCCGCCGCATCCGGCGCCGCGGGATCGTCCCAGGCCAGCATTTCCGCGGCGATGCCGACTGCGCGCAGCGCCTCCAGCAGCGGCGCCTCGTCAGGATCCGGCTCCGGTTTGACGAGGCAGGTGGCGACGGCGAGACGCACGGCCAAAGATTCTAGGCCTGCGCTTCCCGATTCGACTCAGGGAAGAATGATTCCCGAGGCAGGATTGGTGCGCATGGACTCCGCGCCGCCCGGTCCGCGCGCGATCGCCGCCTGAATGGTGACGGTGCGCAACGGCGCATTCGCCGGCAGGATCGCCTGCAGTACGGCCGTTCCGGCGGCGTCGGCGGTCTTGGTGCCGAGCGCCTTCACGGGATTCCGCAGGTCCAGGGCCATGCCGCCGTATTGCGGATACACCGGTCCCGCGCCCGGGCCTTGGAAAGAGTAGAAGTAGTTGACGACCTCGAAGGGCTGCGCGCCGGTCGTGGTGAGAGCCACGGGTTGGCCGCGCTGAAGTGTCGAGAGACTCAGGAGAGGTCCATGGCCCGTGAATTCGAACGCGCCCATGTCGGCGATCGGAGCGGCGCCGTTGCCGCGATCCCAGATCGACGGATCGTCGACGAAGCGCGGCAGGCCGTCCAGATCGCTCGTGACGCCGGCGAATCCGGCATTGGCGCCGGAATCGATGCACGGCGAGCCGGCGCGCAGGCGCAAGTCGTCGTCCGCGGTGCCGAGCAGCCCGTCGGCGCCGTTGGGGTCCGCGAAGCGCGGATCCAAATCGGTACAGCCGACGGTGCCGCCGTTGCCCAGGCCCTCGACGCAAGCCCAGCGCAGATCGGCGTTCACGCCCTGACCTTCCTTCAAATTGCGCTTCAGGATCTCGGTAGAGCCGAGGTCCGTGTTCCCCCACAGGATGCTGTTCTCGATGCGCGCGCGCGAGCCGGTGTCCGCGTACACGCCGCCGCAATCCTCCGTCGCATGATTGCCGGAGATGCTGCAGCCTTCCAGCCTCAGGTCGTTGAGCCACACCATGATGGCGCCGCCGTAGCCGCCCACCGTCGCGGATCCCGTGTCGATCGCATAAGCCCGGTTGCCGCTGAACACGCAGTTGACGAAGGTCGTGTTGCCGTAGCAAGTGGCGCCTCCGCCCACGTGGCTCGAATTGCCGAGGAACCAGCAGTCGCGGAAGCTGGATCCGTCCGATCCGATGAAGGCGCCCCCGCCCACTGCGCCGTAGAAGGCGCCGTAGTACTCGTTCGCCACGTTGCGCTCGAAGACGCAGCCCTCCGCGCTCACCGCGCCGCCGGAAACGTAGAGACCGCCGCCCGCGCCCTGGAAGGAGTTGGAGCCGCGGTTGTCGCGCAGCGCGCACCGCAGCAGCGTGGCCGCGCCGGCGGTCTGATAAAGGCCGCCGCCATTGTTGCTGTAGCCCCAGTTGGCGCGAATCTCACAATCCTCGAAGTGCGGGCTGCCGCCGTTCAGGTAAATGCCGCCGGCGGAGTTCGCCAGGCAGTCCTCGACGATGCAGTTCAGCACCGTGGGACTGGCATTCAGAATCAGCATGCCGCCGCCGACGGAGTCGTAGCCCGAGGAAGTCGTGGCGTACCCGCCGCGGATCCGGAATCCATCGAGCACGGCGGAGGCATTGACGTTCTCCGCCCGCACGACGTGAATCGTGTTTTCGGAGTGGTTGACCCAGGCCGGCAGATCGTCGCCGAGCAAGTCGGCGTCCAGCACGGTGTTCGCGGCGCTGCCGGCGCGTTGCGCCAGGCTCGACTCCCACCCGGCGAATCCGCCGTGAAGGTCCACGCCGTTCTTCAGCACGAAGCTGGCCGCGCGATTGCCGGAATCGCTGGCGCGATACGTTCCCTCGGCCACCCAGATCGCACCGGAGGCCACGGACGCCAGCGCCGTCTGCAGATCCGGGTAGGCGTTCGCCCACGAGGATCCGTCGTTGGAACCGGTCGCGGAATCGTCAACGTACACCGCGGTTTGCGGAAGGGCGAGTGCAAGCAGGATGCTGAGAGGGGCCATGATTGAACCGTGGGCTCAGAGAACGACGACGGCCGCCAGGTTGGAGGCCTTGCGGTATTGGACGGCCTGGAACCAGACGGAGCGCCCTGCGGCGGCAGTGGGGACGGGCACGGTCCAATCCACTGCGCCTTGGGCGTTGGCTGCCGCAGGACCGACGAAGGGCGCAGGATTCCGCAGCCCGAGCGTCACGTCGAGTTGCGGGACATAGGTGACGCCGGTTCCGCGCAGACTGAAAGCCACCCAGGTCGGGGCGGATGGCGTGCCGTAACGGACACGCAGGTCCAGATCCTCGCCGGATACTGGTGGAGAGGGATTCAGCTCCAACGCCAAACCAGGCACGGCGTCGAAGAGATACGCGCAGCCGAGGCCCAGGAAGCCCGGCTCATCGTGCTGAGACCCGACGATGACGCGGCCGTCGCGAGCTGCGAGTGCAAGACCGAAGCCGTCGCCGGCGGCCACGTCGCTCGGGGTGAAGGGTGGATCGCGCATCCACGTGCCGGCGAAGCGCCGGAACGGATAGACGGCACCGGAATAGGAGCCGACCAATCCGGCGCTCGGCGCGCCGACGAGGATCAAGTCGCCCTCGATCGCCAGCGCGGCTCCGAAGTCCCCGCCGAGCGGATCATTCTTGAAGCGATCCTCGAAGCTCCAGGCGCCGCCGGAGCGGCGAAACACGCAAACCGAGCCGCCTTGATCGGGCGGCAAGCCCACGACGGCCACCCCGGCATCGAGCGCCACCGTTCGTCCGAAGTTCTCGTTATCGTCGGGAACGGGAGCGCTGAGTTCGGATTCGAGGATCCAAGCGCCACTGCTGTGCCGGTAC
>CAYVPL010000205.1:0-4965 GCA_964453755.1 uncultured Planctomycetales bacterium | reverse complement strand
GGAGCAGCACCCGCGCAGGATACTGGCCCCTTTGGCTGGAGGAAGATTGCCCCATCTGCTTATGAATCAAGGACTTGGGGCCGGCTCGCTGAGGAAAAGGGCGCGCCGTCATATGTCCTGTTCCTGCCACGTCTTCGGCTTTTGCACCTCCATTTATCTGGGCCAGTATCCGATGACTGACTACCGGTCCCGCGACGCGGACCGTCCCTCCTCATCCCGCCGTGCGCCTCCGCTCCGCCCGCTCTCGATCCTCCAACACGGAGGCCGCCGCTGCGGAGCGCAAGGAGCGCTACGCCGTGCGGCTGCAGGAGGACGTGGTCCGCCTGCTTTACCGCGCGGAGGGCAATGCCATCGTCGGGCACGTCGCTGCGGTGGCCTTGGTGCTGTGGTTCCAGCGCGGCGTGCTGCCGGGATCGCTCGCGATCGGACTGCTCGCGGCCGTGCTCGGCTGCGCGGTCTTGCGCGCGGGCTTGATGCTGCGCTTCAAGCGCCATCGCCAGCGGCCGAACGACTACGACCTGCGGCTGCACTCGATGATCATTCTCGGCTGCGCAGCCGCCTGGAGCACGGGCTTCGTGGCAGCCTACGAGTACCTGGATCCGGCGCGGCGCGCATTCATGATGATGGTGCTGGCGGGACTGACGGCCGGTTCCCTGGTGACGCTGTCGGCGCGGATGCGCTCGTTCGCGCTCTTCTCCGTCACCCTGCTGGCGCCCCCCATCCTGCGCCTGGCGCTCGGCGGCGAGCCGATGGATCTGGACCTGGCCGTCATGGGCCTGCTGTTCCTGGCCTTCTGCCTCACGGGCGCGCTGAAGTCGAGCCGCCAGCACACGGAGACGCTGCTCAAGCGCTATCAGAACCAGGACATCATGGCCGACCTCGCGCGCACGAAGCACGAGCTCGAACTGGCCTACCAGCGCTCGGAGGCGGCCAATCAGGCCAAGCAGCGTTTCCTCGCCAACGTCAGCCACGAGGTGCGCACGCCGCTCAACGGGGTGCTCGGCATCACGGACATGCTGATCGAGAGCGGCCTGCGGCCCGACCAGCTCGAGCAGGCCGAAATCGTGCGCCGCTGCGGTTCCAATCTGCTGCTGCTGGTCAACGATCTGCTCGACCTGTCCAAGATCGAAGCCGGCCGCATGACCGTCGAAAGCGTGCCCTTCGAGCCCGAGGCGCTCCTGCGCGAAGTCGCCGAGCTCCATCAGGGCACCGCCGCCCAGCGCGGCATCGCGCTGCGCCTCACGATCGAAGCCGGGCTGCCCGCGCGCATCACCGGCGACCCGACCCGGCTGCGCCAGGTGCTCAACAACTTGGTCGGCAACGCGATCAAGTTCACCGACGAGGGCGAGGTGCGCATGCGCGCCGGGCTCATCGTGCGCGACGGCGCAGCCTGGCTGCACATGGAAGTGGCGGACGACGGCGTCGGCATCCCGAGCGATCGCCTCGACGCCATCTTCGAAAGTTTCGTGCAGGCCGACGACTCCACCACGCGCAAGCACGGCGGCACAGGCCTCGGCTTGGCCATCACGCGCGAACTCGTGCGCCTCATGGGCGGCAGCGTCCACGTCGAGAGCACCTTCGGCGTCGGCAGCAGCTTCCGCGTCGAGATTCCCGTCAGCGCCGCGGACCTGCGCGCCCCCGCCCCGGAGGCGCCGACCAGCCCCGCGGCCGCAGCTCCCGTCGCAGCCTCGGCCGCGGCCGCCTCCGCGCCGAGCCCCGTGCGCCGCGTTCTCATCGCCGAAGATCAGGACGTCAACGCCATGGTGCTGGAGCGCGTGCTCGCGCGCCTCTCCTGTGAAGTGGTGCGCGCGCGCGACGGCCAGGAGGCCGCGGAACTTTTTGCGCGCACGGCTCCGGATCTGGTGATCCTCGACCTGAACATGCCGCGCCTCGACGGCTTCGGCGCTGCGCGCGCGGTGCGCGCCCTGCCGGGCGGCGCCGCCGTGCCGATTCTCGCCCTTTCCGCCCACTGCGACGACGAAGTCCGCGCCGCCTGCCAGGCCGCGGGCATGAACGACGCCTTGCCCAAACCCTGCGGCGAAGCCCGCCTCCGGCAGGTCCTGGCGGCCCTGGCCGGGCTCGCTCCGGCAGCCGCGCCGGTGCTCTGAAAGGCCTCCAGCCGCCCTCCCCGCGGCGCCGATAAGTCCCTAACAGCCCTCATCCCTCTGCCATGAACATCCTGATCGCCGAAGACGACCCGGTGAGCCGCCGGCTCCTCCAGCGCACGCTGGAAAATTGGGGCCACACCGTCATCGTCGCGAAAAACGGCGAGGAAGCCTGGCGCCTCTACCAGGACAATCGCGCGCGCCTCGTCATCACCGACTGGCTGATGCCCGAACTCGACGGCCCGGGCCTCTGTCAGCGGATCACCGGCGACGTGGCGAACAGCCACGATCCGGCCTACGTGATCATGCTGACTTCGCGCGACAGCACGCAGGATCTGGCGGCCGGCATGTTCGCCGGGGCGAACGATTTCATCGCCAAGCCCTTCCATCAGGAAGAGTTGCGCGCGCGCCTGCGCGGCGGCGAGCGCATTCTCGCGCTGCAGGAGCAATTGGTTGCGGCCCACGAGCAGATGCGGCAGCTGGCCATGACCGATCCGCTGACGCATCTCTACAACCGCCGCGCCATGATGGATTACCTGGTGCGCGACGAGGAGCGCATGCGCCGCGAACGCCGTCCCTTCGGCGTCGTGATGATCGACCTCGACCACTTCAAAGCGGTCAACGACCGGCACGGCCACGCGCTGGGCGACGAAGTGCTGAAGGCCGTGGCGGCGCATCTCAATTCCTCCATCCGCGGCGGCGACTACGTGTCGCGCTGGGGCGGCGAGGAATTCCTGCTCGCCCTGCCCGGCGCCGACCCGATCCAGTGCGCCGAAGTGGCCGAGCGCTGCCGCACGCTGATCGCGGCCCAGCGGCACCGTCTGGAATCCGGACAAGTGTTGACCATGACTGCGTCCTTCGGCTCGGCGTCGACCGAGGGCAGCGAGCGCGACGACCTCGCCACCCTGATCCAGAACGCCGACAAAGCGCTCTACTGGGCCAAGGAAGCCGGACGCAATCGCGTCAAGATCTACGTGCCGAGCGCCGATCCGAGCGCGCGGCGCCGGCCGGCCTAGGTCAAAGACTTCGCCGGCGCCGGCTTGCGCAGCAGGCTGGCGACGACGAAGAGCAGGAATCCGCCGAAGGCGACCGAGAGGACCGCCGGCGCGAGCAGGTAGTTGCGCACCATCACGCCGCTCGCCACGCCGACGATCGCCGCGCCCGTCAGGCGCTTGAGCAGCGAAGTGTCCACCCGGCCGTCGCGCCAGGCGGCAAAGCCGCCGTAAGCCGCGGTCGGCACCATGGCCAGCAAACTCACGGCCGTCGCCTCGTGCATCCCGATGCCGCCGACCGCGTACACCATGCCGGGCACCATCACGATGCCGCCGCCGACGCCGAACAAGATCGCCGAGCAGCCGGCGAACACGCCGAGGCCGAGCGCCAGCAGCAGGCGCGCCAGGCTCTCGACGCCGAACCAGCCGGCGTAGGCCTCGGCGTGCACGCCCCACAGGCCGAATTGGCGCAAGGCGGTCGCCAGGAGCAGCAGGGCGAACAGCCGCCGCAGAATCAGTTCCGGCAGCGCCATCGCGGCCTTGCGCGCGAGAATGACGCCGAGAATGCCGCCGATGCCGAGAATGGACGCCAGACCCGGGTCCAGATGCTCGAAGCGCACGAATCCCTCGGTGAGCACGCCCACCATCGAAACGGGCGCGATCATGGCGAGAGCCGTGCCGGAGGCGCGCCGCAGCGGTAGTCCGGCCAGCACCAGGATCGGCCCCACCACCGTCCCCCCCCCGATGCCGAGCATGCCGGACAGCAGTCCAGCGATCAGACCCACCAGCAGCAGGCTTCGGGTCCGCAACTCAGGACTGCCGCATGCGCTCGGCGATGCCGGTCGTGCTGCGGCCCGGCAGCAGCTCGATGAAGCGGACTTCGCCGCCGCGCGCCTGCACGAACTCCGCGCCGGCCACCGCTTTGCCGCGCCAGTCGGCGCCTTTGACGAGCAGGTCCGGCTCGACCTGGCGAATGAGATCTTCCGGAGTGTCGGCGCCGAAGGGCACGATCAAGTCCACGCAGGCCAGGCCCGCCAGCACCTCGGCGCGGTCGTCCAGCGGATTGAAGGGCCGGCCCGCGCCCTTGAGCCGCCGCACCGAGTCGTCGGCGTTGATGCCGACCACCATCGCGTCGCCGAGCCGGCGCGCGGCTTGCAGGTAGCGCACGTGCCCGGCGTGCAAAATGTCAAAGCAGCCGTTGGTGAAGACGATGCGGCGTCCGCCGCGGCGCCAACTTGCCAGGGCGGCGGCGAGGCCGGTGGCATCCCCCGCCGCGAGCACCTTGCCCGCGCCTGCGCCGTGCAGGGACTCGAGCAGTTCGGCGCGGCTGACGGCGGCGGTGCCCACCTTGGCGACGGCGATGCCGGCGGCGGCGTTGGCGAGGCGCACGCAGGATTCGACGTCCAGGCCCGCCGCGAGTCCGGCCGCCATCGTCGCCACCACCGTGTCGCCGGCGCCGGTGACGTCGAAGACTTGGCGCGCGGCGGTCGGCAGATGCAGCGGCGGAGCGTCGCTACGCACTAGCAGCATGCCGTCGGCGCCCAGCGTCACGAGCAGCATGTCCACGCCGGCCGCGGCGCGCAGGGCCGGCGCGTGGCGGTTCAGCGCGGCCATGTCGCCGAGTGCGGCGCCGGCCGCGGCCTCGGCCTCGGCGCGGTTGGGCGTCACCACGGTGGCGCCGCGGTAGCGCGCGAGGTCGCGATGCTTCGGATCCACCACGCTCGGCGCGCCGCGGCGCTTGGCCTCGGCCAGCGCGGCCGCGCACAGCGAAGGTGAGAGCACTCCTTTGCCGTAGTCGCTCAGGATCAGCGCGTCCCAGGAGGCGGCCTGGAGCGCCGCCAGCAATGCCGCCTCCTGCGCGGCGTCGA
>CAYVPL010000204.1:0-4999 GCA_964453755.1 uncultured Planctomycetales bacterium | reverse complement strand
CGCTGCGCGAAGAGGGCGTGATGATCCTCGGCAGCGGCGGCATGGTGCACAACCTGGGCGCCCTCGACTGGAGCGGCGGCGCGCGTCCGCCTGCGTGGGCCCTCGAGTTCGAAGCCTGGGTGCGCCAAATCCTGATCGCCGGCGATTTCGATCAACTCGCCGACTTCCAGAACGCAGCGCCCGCGCTCGACCTCGCGCATCCCACCCTCGAGCACTTCCTCCCGCTTCTGGTCGCCGCCGGCGCCGCGCTCCCCGACGAAACCGTGAGTTTCCCCATCACCGGCTTCGAGTACGGCTCACTGAGCCGATTGGCGGCGGAATACGGAGTCGCACACCGTCGTACGATTCTCTGAACCGAAAGTGCCGCACACGATCGGTTCCAAATTCCGTACGACGGTGTGCGACTCCGTATATCAGTCGAGGAAATCGCAGTCGCCTTGGACGTAGTACCAGTTGGCGCCGTTCACGACGACGCGCAGGACGTCGTAGTCCGCTGGCGTTTCGTCGAATTTCGAGCCGGGCATGGGTGTGACGATGATGCGGTCGGGCCGCTCGTAGCGCGACGCGCGCCAGGCGCCGTCCGCTTGCACCGCGGCCGCCTCGGGCGTGCCCGGCTTGATCGCGAAGCGTAGGAAGACGCAGCCGGCCGCCGCCGCGCGCCGCCGCGCGCCATCCAACAAAGCGAGCATCGTTTCCTGCTCGCCATCGGTCCACAGGTCCAGCACGGTGGCGATGGGATGCGCACCTTCCTGCCACTCGCGCCAGATCACCCATCCGGCCGGCTGCCCGTCGCGCCGGGCGAGCAGGCTGCGATTCCCGCCCACCGGGCAGTCGCGCCAGCGCCAGCGCAGCGTCGCGGAGTCGCGGAAGAAGCAGAGCGCGTGGCGGTCGCGGAATTTCTCCCACAACCGGTCGTGCTCGGCGCCGAAATCATTCGTCTCCTCGAGCTCAAAGCCGGGCGGGCGGCGCCACGGCGCGCGCAGAATCGGGTCCGCGATCCGCGCCAGCACCGCGCCCGCGCCGCCGATCTTCGCCCGCAGCGCCGGCGCCAGCGACAGCCGGCACTCCCACGGCTCCAGCGTCAGCGCGACGCGGAAACCGAGCCAGCGCGAACCCACCGTGATGGCTTCGTCGCTCGACTGCCCGCCGTAGGACCACAGAATCCCCGCCTCGTCGTTGAGGCCGATGCCGATCGCGTGCATCACCCCCTTGAACGCGACGCCACCCGAGCGCGCCGTCGGGTCCGACGAAGTCTCGCACATCAGATTCGCCGGCACCTCGCGGCCGCGGATCCAGACGCGGCGCCGCTGCCCGAAGGCGGCCGCCAGCGCCGCCCCCGTCGCGCGGTCCTTGGCGATCACGCCATAAGGCGCGCCCGCCGGATTGGACCAGTACTTCCACTCGAAGTGAGAGAGCGGGCGCTGCTGCCCGAAGGCGCGGTTGTACAAATCGTTCAGCGCCGGGCCGTCGGCGCGCGTCGCCCGCTCGAAGACGAAGCGCGAAGTGTCCTTCGGCCAGTGGAAGACCGGGATATACTCATCTAAATCCTTGGGCCGGCTCTGGTTCGTCATTTTCGCAGTCGCCTCCGCATCCGCACTGCCCGGGGCGTGGGGAGCATGGTCTGCGGCATCCGCGGGCCGCTGGTCCGAGTTCGGCGACGGGTTGCTGTTCTGGCTCACGTGGGGGGGGGATGCGGGGGCGCGCCGGCTGGTCTACGCCCTGCTGCTGGCCATCCTGGCGCTGATCTACGCCGCGCTCGCGCAGCATAGCGTTCGCGCGTGGCTGAGCGGACCGGCGCGCCTCGTGCACGCGTTCTGCAAGCCGTGGGCCGGACTCGCGGCGCTGGCTCTCGCGCTGCTGCCGCACGCGGTGGCGCCAATGCTGAAGCCGGACGTCTCCGGACGGCCCAGCGTGGTGTTCATCCTGCTCGACAGCGTGCGTCTCGATCACCTCGGCTGGGGCGGCAGCGAACTGCCGACCTCGCCGCGCCTCGACGCGCTGGCTGCGCAGGGTGTCCGTTTCACCCAGGCCATCACGCAGGCGCCGTGGACGAAGCCGTCGGTCGGCACGCTCTTCACCGGACTCACGCCCAGCGCGCACGAAGCCACCGGCCGCTACTCAGCGCTGGCATGGGACCGCCGCACGCTGGCCGAAGCGTTCGCCGCCGCGGGCTATCGCACCTTCGGCTATTCCTCGAACCCGAACGTCACGCGGCTCTTTCAGTTTGATCAAGGGTTCCAGCGCTTCCACGAGAACACCACGGAAGCCGCGGACCAGTTGATCGAAGTCTCGCGCGTGCAGGCGGACCCGACCGACGCCGGCAAAGATCCGTTTTTCCTCTATCTGCACTTCAACGACGCGCACTATCCCTACGAGCCGCGCGAAACTTCCGTCACCAGCGCCGGCACGCAGCCGATCCGCGGCCTGTTCAATCGCACCGGGCGCGCCCCGTTGCTGAACGGCGAGACGGAAACGGCGTTCCGCGAGGGCGGCGGGACGTCCTTCACCGCCGAGGACGCGGAGGCTCTGCGCCTCGCCTACGCCGAAGAAGTGCGCTGGCTCGACGATCAGGTTGGCGACATGGTCGAGAAATTGCTGGCCGTGCGCGACGACGTGCTGGTGGTCATCCTGGCCGATCACGGCGAGGAATTCCTCGAGCACGGCGATCTCGGCCACGGCCATTCCCTGCACGAAGAATTGGTGCGGGTGCCACTGCAATTCGCCTGGAGCCCCGCGCTCGGCGCGAAGCTCGGCCTGAAGGCAGGATCGCGCGCCGAACAAGTGCGCCTGATGGACGTGCCGCCGACGCTGCTCGAACTCGCCGGCTTGACCTGGCCCGCGGCGGCGCCGCCCCTCGCGGGCGCCTCGCTCCTGCCGGCGCTGCGCGGCGCGGCCGCGTCCGAAGGCGCGGCCGAAGTCGCGGCCTTCGCCGAGACCGATTACTTCGGCAGTCCGCTGTCGGGCGTCGCCGGGCCGCTGCGCATGCTGCGCCAGCCCGGCGCCAAGCTGGTGATCTCCGATCCGTGGACGGAAGCGTTCGCGGGCCGCAGCTGGCTCTACGATCTGACCACCGACCCGGGCGAGCGCGACAACCTGGCTGCGCGCCGCACGGATTTGTTGAAGACCCTGCGCGCGGCTCTCGACGGCAGCCCTTGGATGATCAAACGAGATCTCATGGATCTCGGCGCGGTCTCCATCAGCCCGGCGCAGCGCGCGGTGCTGGCCGCGGCCGGTTACGTCGGCGACTCGGCGCGCCCCGACCCGCTGAAGACGGCCACCTTCGCCCCCGGCGCAGTGCCGTGGGTGCAGGATCCGCGCTGAGAATCGTCAGACGAACTTCGTCTTGCCGGGCATCGCGATCTCGCACTTGAGACCGGGTCCCCAGGCCCACTCGTCGTCGGCGGGCAGCAGGCGCTCCTGCGAATTCAGCGCCATCTCCCAAGTGACCTTCTGCCCGGTGTAGGCGGCCATGCGGCCCATGATGCCGGCCAGCGTGCTGCTGGCCATCTGCTCGCCCTGATTGATGGGCTTGCCGGCGCGGATGCTGGCGAAGAGTTCGTCGTGCTCCTTCTGGTACATGTCGCCGCCGAGGCCGCCCTGGTCCATCGGGAACTCGCCGTCCACGACGATGCGGCCGTTCCAGCCGTCGGTGCGCATGACTCCGGCGCTGCCGACGATGGTGTCGAGGTTCTCGCCGTGCGTGCCGTCCATCTGGCGGCACTGCACGATGCCGAGCGCGCCGTCGGCCCACTCGTAGACCACGTCGAAGTGGTCGTAGATGTTGCCGTACTTGGCGTCGGTGCGCACCTGGCGGCCGCCGGTGGCGAGGCAGTGCAGCGGCGGGCGGTCGCCCATGGCCCACATGACTTTGTCCACGCTGTGGATGGCCTGCTCGACGAGATGGTCGCCGGACATGGGCGTGAAGTAGAGCCAGTTGCGGAGCTGGTATTCCAGTTCCGTCCACTCCGGCTTGTTGCCGCGGTGCCAGAGCGAGCCGGCCAAGTAGGTGGCGTAGTAGGCGCGGATCTTGCCGATGCGCCCGCCGGCGATCTGCTTCATGGACTCGCGCCAGGCGTCGTGCGCGCGCCAGCAGAAGCCGTGCGCGAAGGCGGTGTTCTGCGCGGCGGCCTTCTGCGCCGAAGCCAGGACGCGGCGCACGCCGTAGGCGTCGGTGGAGGCGGGCTTCTCGGCGAAGACGTGCTTGCCGGCGTTGACCGCGTATTCGATCTGCATCGGGCGGAAGCAGGGCGGCGAGGCGAAGAGCACCACGTCCACCGCGTCCACGACCTTCTTGTAACAATCGAGGCCGCTGAAGCGGCGCTGCGCCGGCAATTCGATGCGCGAAGCCGGAACGCCGGCGTCCTCGTCCGCGAGGCGGTTGGCCAGCGATTCCACCTGGTCGGGGAACGCGTCGCCGAGCGCCCACAGCACCGTGCCCGGGTCTGCGTTCAGCGCGTTCAGCAACGCGCCGCTGCCGCGCCCGCCGCAGCCGACCAGCCCGATCTTCAATTTGTCCGCGCCCGCGCCGTGCGCGAAGGGCGCCATCGTGCCGGCGAAAGGCAGCGCGGCGGCGGCGGAGCCGGTGGTCTTCAGGAAGTCGCGGCGGGAGGAGGCGTGGTGCGGCATGGTGTTGGTGAATGGAGAGCCTAGCAGGTGCGCGGCGTTACTCCGCGGCCCAGAGCGTGCCCTCGACGAGATGCTGGCGGAATGGTTCGGACTGCCAGACGTCTTCGCGGTGGCCGAAGCCGGTGTAGAAGACGCGGCCGTCGCCCTCGCGGCGGGTCCAGCTGAGGGCGAAGTCGCCGTCGGTGCGGTGGATGCCGTCCTTCTTCATGTCCGTCGTGGCGGTGTCCATCGAAAGGAGAACCGTGCAGCGGTCGCGGCTGAACGGGTCGCGATGCTGGTAGATCTCGTCCACGATGCGGAATCCTTCGCGCGGGAAGTGCCGCGCGGCGACGTGGCCGGGCTGCTCGACGCGCACGCCGATCTCCTCATGCCA
>CAYVPL010000203.1:0-5029 GCA_964453755.1 uncultured Planctomycetales bacterium | reverse complement strand
ACCCGCGAGCAGCGCTACACCGGCTGCGCCGACTTGGACCTGATCACGCGCGTCGTCCCAGCCGGCGCGGATCTTGACGGTGACCGGAATGTCCACCGACTCGACCATGGCCTGCACGCATTCGGCGGCCAGTTCCGGCTCGCGCAGCAGAGCGCTGCCGCCGCCGCAGCCGGTGATCTTCGGCACCGGGCAGCCGACGTTGAGGTCCACGACGTGGAAGCCGCGCGCCTCGATCTTGCGCGCCGCGTCCGCCAGCACCTCCGGCTCCGAGCCGAAGATCTGCGCGGCGATCGGCCGCTCGTCTTCGCCGCGCTCCAGATAACCGAGCGACTTGCTGTCGTTATAGTGCAGGGCGCGGGAGGAGACCATCTCGGTGGTGGTCAGTTCCGCGCCGAAGCGGCGGCACAGTCGGCGATAGGCCTGATTGGTGTTGCCGGCCATCGGAGCCAGCGTGAGGCCGTGCCGGAAGCGGTAAGGACCCAGCGCGAAGCCCGGCGTCTTGACGGGCGGATCCTCGTCTCGCATGACCTCATCATTCTACGGAATCCACGCCTGCTCCGGCCGCGGCCGGCGGGCTGCGCCGCTGCTGGTGGCGGTCCTGCTGTCCGCAGCGCTGGCCGCGTGCGCGCGCGAAGCTGACGACGCGGCCGGCGGACCGCAAGAGACCCAAAACGTGTTCGCGCTGAGCACCGAGCAGCAGCGCCTGCGCGGCTGGATGCCGCCCGCCGACGGCGACTGGCTGCCGCGCTGGATCGACCACCTCAAGGCCGGCAGCCGCGAGGGGCAGCGCTTCGCGTTGCAGCAACTGCGCCTCGCCGGTCCGGCCGCCGGCCCGGCGCTGGCCGCCGAATTGCGCGCGATCAGCGGGCAGCCCGATCGCTTTGGCCTGGCCATCAATCTCGTGTCCGCGCTCGGCGCCAGCGGCGCGGCGGCGGAATGGGAGGTGGTCGCCGATCTGCTGCTGCATCACCCCACGCCCGTGGTGCGCACCACGGCCGGCGAGGCAGCGGCGCAGTTGCGCGCGCCGGAACTGCTGCCGGCGCTGCAGGAGTGCCTGACGCGCGAGACGGAGGCGGGGCCGCGCCGCGCCGCGCTCAGCGCCATCGCGCGCATCGGCGGCGAGGCGGCGGTGCTGGATCTGGAAGCGCGTGTGCGCTCCTGGATTTCCACCGCGGGCAGCGGCGGCGGCGCCGGCGACGGCGGCGACGCCTGGAACGCGCTGATGCTGATCGAGGGGCCTGATCTGATGCCGGCCTTGCTGCGCCTCGATGCCTCGCTGCCGCCGCCGCTGCGCGTGCAAGCGCTGACCGCGCGCCTCGAGTTGGGCGACCGCGCGGTCGGGCCCGAGCTGCGCGTTTACCTCGACGCGGCCGCATATCCCTCCGTCAAGACGCGCCAACTGGCCTTGTCGGCGCTGGCCGAACTCGGCGACTGGGAGGCGCTGCTCGGCGCGGCGGAGGATCCGGATCCCGGCGTCGTCGCCGCCGTGGCGCGACTGCTGGGCACGCCGGCCGCGGTCGCTGCCGGCGTCGGCGTGGATCGGCTGGACGGCTGGCTGACGAGCGGCGATCCGGAATTGGAGCGCGCGGCGCTCGTCTCCTTGGTCGCGCACGGCCAGCGCCATCGCCTCGATCCCTGGCTCCTGCTGCTGCGCGAGTTCCCGCTGCGCTCGGGCTCCGCCGAGGCGCTGCTCCTGCTGACGCGCGATCCCTTGCTGGATCCGCGCCTGCCCGGCGTGCTCATCGGCTGCTGGCCGCAGGCCGCCGGCGAGCACCGCATGGATCTGATGCGCGCTTTGACAAAATCGGAGAGCCCCGAGGGCGCCGCCCTGATCGAGCGCGCCATGCTCGATCCGCAGGAGGAACCGGAAGTGCGCCGGTTGGCTGCCACTCTGCTGGCCAACTTCCCGTCCTGCGTCGCGCCGTTGCAGGCCTGGTATGCGCAGGAGCCGGGCGCGGCGCGCGCGGCGGATCTGGTGGCGGGATTGGGCCGTCAGGCTGCCGATCCGGCGGCTCGCGCGGCGTTGCTGCGGCTGGCCAGCGACGAAGCCGCGCCGGACGAGGCGCGCAAGGTCGTCTTCGACGCGCTGCCGCTGCTCTTCGAGTTCGAGGCTTGCGCGATGTTTCAGGACCTGCGCGAGGCCAGCCGGCGGCCGGAAGTGAGAGACTATCTCGGCTACTTGCTCGCGGTCTGGTTCTGAGATCTCACTCCGGCGGAATCAGGCGCGAGAGCCCGCGCACCGCCAGCATGGCGCCGACGCCGAGCAGCGCCCAGGCCGGCGCGACGCCGGGCGCGGCCAGCACGGCCAGCGCCGGCACCAGCGGCGCGAAGCCGAGCCCGCGCCGGACGTTGGCGCGCACCAGGTCCGGCGTCCAGAAGCGGCGGCGCGCGTCCGGCAGGGCGCCGCGCAGCACGAGCGCGCTGAAGACCAGCCAGGCGCCGGCCGCCAGCCAGGGGATCGGCGGGCGGAAGATCAGGATGGCGGGAGCCAGCGCGGTGAAAGCCACGAGCACGATGGCGTAGTTGCCCGGCGCGCCGGATTCTTCGCGGCGCGCCAGCCGCGCCAGGAACAGGAAGTACATCGCGTAGGCGGCCGCAGCGGCCAGACGCGCGGGCTCGAGGCTGGCGTTCATGCCGAGCACGGCGATCGGCACGAAGAAGAGGCTGCCCGCGCGGGCCGCCGCCAGCAGCACGGGACCGAAGGCGGCGCGCGCGAGCGGACCGCCGAAGTCATAGATCGCGGCGAGGCCGATCAGGAAACTGGCGGCGCGCAGCGCGCCGGGCGCGGCGGCGGCGGCCAGCGCCAGCGCACCGCCCCACAGCAAAATCAGGGCCAGCCAGGCGGCGCGGGGCGCGATCGCGCCGGTGATGAGCGGACGCTGCCGCCCGGCGGCGCGATCCAGGCGCTGGTCGCACAAATCGTTGGCGATCATGCCGCCGTGATAGATCGCGAGCAGGATCAGCAGCAGCAGCAGATGGCTCGGGCTCCAGGCTAGACCGCACAGCAGGATGCCGGCCGCCCAATCCCAGGCGATGGAAGGCGCCAGCGAGGCGCGCGCGAGCCGGAGCCAAGCCAGCATCAGGAGCCGAACAGCCGGCGCAGATCGAGGGTGGTGACGAACAGCAGGAGTCCGATCACGATGGCGAAGCCGATGAGGTTGAAGGCGTTGCGGGCGCGGACGCTGACCGGCTTGCCGCGCAGCGTCTCCGCCGCCAGCAGCGCGATGTGGCCGCCGTCGAGCGCCGGGATCGGCAGGACGTTGAGGACGGCGAGGTTCACCGAAATGATGCAGAGGAAGAGCAGCAGCGGAATCAAGCCCTGCGCGGCGAAGCCGTGCGTGACCTGTCCGATGCTGATGATGCCGCCGAGATTGGTGGCCGAGATGTCGCCGACGATCATGCGCTTGAGGGTCATCATCACTTCCAGCACCGTCTGCCAGGCTTCGTGGACGCCGATGCGCACGGCGGTGACGGGATTGATGCTGCGCACGGTTTCCTCGGCGATGCGCAGTCCCAGGCCCAGTTCGCGCACCGGCAGCGGCGCCGGCTGCACGGTCAGGGCTTCGGGCTCGGCGGCGCCGGCGCGCAGGATCGTGAGCCGCAGCGGGGGGGGGCCGGCGGGGCCCGCGGCGCTGACGCGCTCGCTGATGGCGGCGCGCATTTCCTGGAAGTCGTGCACCGCCAACTCATTCACGCGCAGGATCGCGTCGCCGTCGCGCAGGCCGGCGTGATGCACGGCGCTGCCGGCGCGCACCGCCAGGCGCAGCCCGGGGCCGGTGGCCAAGTGCAGGAGTTCGGCGAGGCGCTCGGGCGCCACGTCGGGCTGCGCCGGGAGTTCCGCGCGCGCGCCGGCGCGCTCGATGGTGAGAGCAGGCAGATGACCGGCGGCCAGCGCCGCCAGCAGCAGGTCGGCCGGGCGCTGCACCGGCGCGCCGCCGGCGGCGAGCAGGAGATCGCCGGGCCGCAGCAGAGCGGCCAACTCGCCGCGCGCTTGCACGACGCGATTTTGTTGCTCGGAAATGCCGAGCTGCGCCGGCTGCGGCACCGCTGGCGCTGCCGGCTCGATCGGAAACTCGAGTTCGGCGCCGTCGCGCTCCACCCGCAGCAGGACCGGGCCCGAGGCGAGCGCAGCTGCTTCCACCGCGACCTGCGCCGAGAGGGTGTCGCGTACCGGAACCCCGGACACGGCGAGCAAGCGGTCCGTGGCGCGCAGGCCCGCGCGCTCGGCGGGGCCGCCGGGCACCACCGCCAACTCGTAGACCGGGCCGACGCCGATGCGCGGGAAGCCGAGCGCCGCGTCGAAATCGGTGGGCACGGTGAGATCCAGTTGGGCGCCGGCGCGCTCGATGGTCATGGCCACCGGCTCGCCTTTCGCCGACAGCGCCACCGCCGTCGAGACGTGGCGGAATCCGTGCACGGCGCGGCCGTCCACCTCGAGCACGCGGTCGCCGCTGCGCAGCCCCGCTTCCCAGCCGGAAGACCCGGCCTGCACGGTGCCGATGACGGGCGACTCGAAGGGCACGCCGATGGCGAAGAGCAGCGGCAGCAGCACGAAGGCGAAGGCGAGATTCATCAGAATGCCGCCCGAGAAGAAGAGCAGCCGCCACGCCGGCGAGGCCGCCATCAATTCGCCCGGCTTGGCCGGACCTGTTCCGCTCTCGCCGGCGACCAGGACGTAGCCGCCCAGAGGCAGCAGCGCCAAACGATAGTCGGTGTCGCCGCGCTTGAAGCCCCACACGCGCGGTCCGAAACCGAGCGCGAAGACCTCGACGCGCATGCCGGCGGCGCGCGCGGCCAGGAAGTGGCCGAGTTCGTGAACGAAGAGGACGAGGCCGATGCCGAGGATGGTGAAGATCAGTGCCATGGTGGGGAATGCGGCCGTCTAGCGGCGCAGGCCCGAAGCCGGTGCCAGGCGTGAGTTCACGAAATCGCGCGCCCAGCGATCGGCGGCGAGCGCGTCGTCGACGCTGCCGACGGAATCTTGCGGCGCGGCGGCCAGCGCCTCGGCGCACAGGCGCACGACGTCCAG